>CBDVAD010000089.1:0-10476 GCA_965371875.1 uncultured bacterium | reverse complement strand
CAATATCTTCAAATACAAACATTCTTTTCTTTATCTCTTCAGCTAATTCAGGATCCTCTTCTTCAAGAGATTCAATTATCAGCTTCTCTGTAGAACGATCTACAAGGTTAAGAATTTCCACTATATTTTCGACACCACCAGCTGCAGTGAAATCCTCACTCGAAAGAGTGGAAAGTTTCTTTTCAAGAACCCTCTCAACCTCACGTAAAACCTCAGGAGAAGTTCTATCCATAGTAGCTATTCGTTTTGCTACATCCGACTGAACATCCGTAGGCAAAGCACCAAGAATAACTGAAGCCTTTGCCGGCTCAAGATATGCAAGAATCAAAGCGATAGTCTGAGGATGCTCCTGCTGTATGAAGTTTAACAGATGAGCAGGATCAGTTCTTCTAATAAAATCAAAGGGTCTTACCTGGAGACTACTGGTCAGCCTGTTGATAATATCAACCGCCTTCTGTGACCCTAATGCTTTCTCAAGAAGCTCCCTTGCATAATCAATACCCCCGGAGGTAATAAAGGCCTGAGCCATCATCAGCTCTTTAAACTCCATAAGAACTCTGTCCCGCTCTTCCGGCTCAACATTGTCCAGTCGGGCAATCTCGAAGGTCAGGGTTTCAATTTCATCCTCCCTGAGATGTTTAAAAATTTCTGAAGAGATCTCTGATCCAAGAGTTACAAGGAATATAGCGGCTTTCTGACGACCGGTGAGTTCCTTTTTAATTGATTTTTTAGTGCCTGCATCATCTGCCCTTGCCATTTTTTACTCCTCTACCATCCATGTTCTAATAAGCTGTGCCACATCCTCAGGATGCTCTCTGGCCATGTTGATAGCATTCTCCTGCATCTCCATTCTTGCCCTTTCCTCTACAGACATTGCAACATCCATCTCTTCCTCTTCCGCACTCTTCAGGGCTGCTTCTCTCATCATCTGATGCTGTCTTGCAAGTTCCTCTTCACGCAGACGTCTTCTTCTCTCCATCTCTCTGGATATAATACGGAAAATTATAAAAGCTACAATTATTACTGCAACTCCAATTATTGAGTATAACACTGCCTGCTGTACTCTTTTCTGGTTCCGAAGCTCTTCATCTTCTCTGTCAAACTGCTCTGCCCTGTTGAACTGGATATGCTGAACAACAACAGAATCTCCTCTGGCCTTATCAAACCCAATTGCATGTTCGATAAGGCTCCGGGCTTTTTTGATCTCTTCATCGCTTACGGGAGTGTATTCTCTTTTAATAATACCACCATTTTCAAACTGGACTTCACCCTTATCACTATAAATTCGTTTCCACATACCATCTATAGCAGCTCCGACTGTTATCCGTTTTATCTCCCAGGGACTTTTTTCCTCATAAATATTTCTTGTATTAATTTCCTCATTCACAATGGCAGACGTTTTTGTATATTCCCCTACCAGATTATCAAGGTCCTGATATGCAGGAGGAGTTTGCCCTTCCTGCCCGGGAGGACCTTCAGGGTTAAACCCGGTGCCACGGAATTCTTCAGAAATATTTTCGCTGGACCTTGATATAGAAAGAACAAAGTCTGATTCATCATAGGGAGTACTTGGATTATCTATTTTAGTTGTAATAGGAAAGTGTTCCTCTGTTGTTACTGTTTCTTTAGTAAAATCAAGATCAATTTCAACCTTGGTAATGCTCATTCTATCTTTACCAAAAATTTGTGCGAGTTCTTTAAATATCTGATCTTTGTAGGAACTTTCAAGAATCTGCTTCTGCTTAAGCTGTCTTCCGGATAATTCAAGTCTGTCAAAATCAGCCAGATCTCCAAAATTATTAAGAACTGTTCCTCTATAATCTGAAATGACTATATTATCATCCACCAGCCCCTCTACAGCAAACTGGACAAGCTTTACAATACCCTCAATTTTCTTCCTGTTTGATACAATATCAGAACCAGGGCGGGGTGTGATAATGACAGATGCAGTAACAGGATTCTGGTCTTCTGCAAAAAGTTTATCTTCCGGCAGAACAAGAGTTACTTTAGCTGAATCAACATCATCAAGGGCTTCAATATGATCTTCCAGATTTACAGTTATTGCCTGTCTTAGATTTATATTACGTTCAAAATCCGTAAGACTCCAGCGATCCATCTTAAATATATCCCATGGGGATGTTTCTGTAGGAATCAGATCCTCCCTCATCAATATTGCAACCATTCGCTGTGCAGTCTTCCTGTCTGAGACGTATATACGACCTTCTTCAGTAATCTTATGTTCTACACCCTCTCCATCCAGACGCATTGATATAGCATCAAGTTTCTGTGTATCGACTATTGGTGAAGTTATAAGAAGAACCATATTGGGCGTTGAGCTAAAACTTGCCAACAGGACAAAACCTATCAACGTAACGCCTACTATGGCAAAGAGTATTATTTTCTGTATCAGGGACCATTTTCCCCAAAGTATTTTTATCTGTTCACTAAATTTCTTAAACCATTCGTTCATTCTCCCCTCCCAAAAAGAATGCGTACAAGAGATAATCTACCTTATATTAATTATCTCCCGATAAGCCTTTATTGCATTGTCTACTACTGATTTCGTCATGGACAATGCAAGATTTGCTTTTCCCATAGCTATTGTCACATCATGTACATCCACACTGTCCGGATTTATTATGTACTGTTCTGTCAGAGCTGTACTTTCCGCAGCAAGATCGTTGACCCCGTTCAGGGCATCAATAACCATGTTGCTAAAAGATGTTGCACTATCTTTTTCTGACTGTTCTCCTGCATGAACCCTGCCCGGTATATGCGCTGAATTTGTTCGAAGAACATCTACATGATTTCCTGTCACCTGACTTAAATCAAGAAAATTCATCTACTACCTCCCAATTTCCAGAGCCTTCATAAACATAGACTTACTACCGTTTATAACAGCCACATTCGCTTCATAAGACCTGGACGCTGATATCATATCAACCATCTCTTCAACTATATTTACATTCGGCATTTCGACATAGCCTTTTTGTGGGCCGGTCTTAATAGCGTCAGGATGAGTAGGATCAAATACAAGCCTGGGATCTGCATCCAGATCCTTATCGATCTCAACTATTCTTACACCCTTTCCCAGACCATTATCCATTTTCTGGGGTAAGAATGGAGAACGCCAGTACGGTTCCTGAACTTTAGGTCTAAAAATAACCCTGCTGCGCCGAAACGGACCACCCTCGGTCGTCCTTGTAGTATCTACATTGGCAATATTATTGGAAATAACATCCAACCGTGTTCTTTGTGCACTCAGCCCCGATGCAGCTATATTAATACTACTGAAAATTCCCATATTCTACCTACCTTAACACTATATTGAGCTGGGTAAACTGATTCGAAATAGATCTGGTAAGAAGATCATATCTCAACTGATTCTGAAGAAGCAGCATACTTTCCTGCTCGGCATCTACATTATTTCCGTTATTATCAGTTTGAGTAAGATAATCCAAAAACCGTCTGGGTCTGACATCTCTGTAATTCTGAACCCGATCAAAAGAAATATGCTTTTCGTGAGTAAGCGCCGCAGATGGCTTATGCACATTTTCCGACTCAAGAGCCCGTCTCAGCTCTGATTCAAAATTAAGTGAACTTCGCTTAAAGTTTGGAGTATCTGCATTGGCAATATTATTGGCAAGAACCTGCTGCCGCAGGGTTGCCGCATCCATTGTTCTGTGCAGTATATCCACCGTTTTTCCAAAGCTATTATTCAAAAACACATTATCCTTCCTTTCAAATAAACCCGTCTATTTAATTTGTCGGCTGATTTACTGACTATCATTACAAAATGTACCTCGATAAATCATGGTTTTTAACTATATCTACAAGCTTATTATCTACATATTCTGCTGTTATCGGTATTCTCTGACCCTTAAGATCAGGAGCATTGAAAGATACATCTTCAAGAAGCAGCTCCATTACAGTATGAAGTCTTCTGGCACCAATATTCTCAGTATTGGAATTCACTTCAGCAGCTATCTCACTGAGCCTTACAGTTGCTTCATCAGTAAAATCAATTTCAACTCCTTCTGTCTTTAGAAGCTGTGTATACTGAATTGTCAGAGAATTTTCTGTCTGGGTAAGAATTTGGTGAAAGTCATTACTGTCCAGATCATCAAGTTCAACCCGTATTGGAAAACGTCCCTGAAGTTCAGGAATAAGATCTGAGGGCTTACTAATATGAAAAGCTCCGGCTGCAATGAACAGAATATGGGAAGTATCTATTATTCCATATTTTGTACTGATTTTGCTGCCTTCGATAATAGGTAGAATATCCCGCTGTACACCCTCTCTGGAAACATCAGCTCCTGAACGTCCATCCCTGGATGCAACTTTATCAATCTCATCTATAAATATTATACCCATCTCCTCAACACGCTCTTTTGCAATTTCCGAGGCCCTGTCAGTATCTACAAGCTTACTCATTTCATCTGAAAGAATAATTTCCTTTGCACGCCTTACATTAACCGTTTTTTTCTTCTTTTTGCCGCCAAAAATAGAACCCAGATTCCCTAAATTAAGGTCCATTTCCTCAAAATTGGTACCTGAAAAGATCTCTATGGAAGGAAAGGCATTTCCGGCAATATCAACATCAACTGCTTTATCATCAAGCTTTCCATCCCGAAGCATTTTTCTAAACTTTTCCCTTGTGGGTGCCGGAGTCTGATCTTCAGTCTCAGGGGATACTACAGGAAGAGAAGGCTGGTCAGGTACAGTATTTGTTTTGGAAGAAACAGGACGTTTTTTACCTACACCGGGAAGCAGCAGATCCAGAATAAGCTCTTCTGTACGCTTTTCAGCTTCTTCTTTTACATCCTCAGAAAGTTCTTTTTTTACCATTGTAATACCGATACTCATCAAGTCTCTGATCATTGACTCAACATCCCGTCCTACATAACCAACTTCGGTGAATTTGGTTGCCTCAACCTTTAAAAAAGGAGCTCCGCACAACTTGGAGAGCCTTCGGGCTATTTCTGTCTTTCCTACTCCGGTAGGGCCGATCATTATAATATTCTTGGGAGTAACTTCATCTATCAAAGATTCAGGCAAAAGTCTCCTGCGCATTCTATTCCTAAGTGCAATGGCCACAGCCTTTTTGGCTTTAGTCTGACCAATTATATATTTATCAAGCTCCCTCACTATCTCCTTCGGGGTAAGCTTATCCAGATCAGTTTTCATTCAATTCCCTCCAGAACGATGTTGCTGTTTGTATAGATACATATGTCAGAAGCTATTTTTATACTTTTCTCTGCAATTTCTTTTGCTGTGTATTTTGAAGAATCCAGATATGCAAGTGCAGCTGCATAAGCGTAGTTTCCTCCCGAACCAATAGCGATGGCACCTTCATCAGGTTCCACAACATCACCTGTTCCTGAAATTAACAGAGTTTTGGTCTTATCGGCAACAAGAAGCATAGCTTCCAGTTTTCTTAGAACACGATCTGTTCGCCAGTCCTTGGCCAGCTCTACAGCTGCTCTGGTTATATCTCCATTATACTCTTTTACCTTACCCTCAAATCTTTCAAACAGGGTAAAAGCATCGGCAGTAGCACCTGCAAAACCAACAATAACGCGATCATCATACATCCGCCGAACTTTCCGGGCAGTTCCTTTCATAACAGTAGTTCCAAAAGTCACCTGACCATCTCCAGCCATTGCAACAGAGTCATCCTTTCTGACAGCAATAATTGTTGTACCTCTTATATCCATATTATCCTCTCCTGCTATTGCCCATGGGGATGAGCTGATCTATAGACATCTTTAAGCCTGTCTATTCCCACATGAGTATACACTTGTGTGGTTGAAATTGATGAATGTCCCAGCATTGCCTGAACAGCCCTGATTCCAGCTCCGTTATTAAGCAAATGCGTAGCAAAGGTATGTCTGAAAGTATGAGGACTTACATGCTTACTGACCCCTATTGCCATTATATGCTTTTCAATAATAAAGCGTATTCCTCTTGATGAAATACCCTTCCCATTCCTGTTTAATATAAGACTGGTAACTTCAGAAGATCCTGATTTATCTGCAAGTCTATTCCTGAGGGGAAGGTATGATAAAACTTCTTCCGAAGCTCCTTTGGTTAGAAATACCCATCTGGACTTACCGCCTTTTCCATGAACAAGGACCATCCTCTTTTTAAGGTCAAGGTCTTTAACCTTCATGCCGGTCAACTCAGAAACTCTGCACCCTGTAGAATAGAGGAGTTCAAGTATTACCCTGTCCCTGATGCCGGAAAAAGTATTATCTGTCATTTTTATCATCCTATCTATCTCGTTAAAAGATAAAACATCAGGTATTTTCCTGTGGCCGCTGATACTGCGCACATGTGAAAATGGATTAACTTCAAGAATTTCATATTTAAGACAATACTTGTAAAAATTCTTTAAAGAAGATATGCCTCTGTTTATTGAAGATTCTTTAAGTTTCTGCCTGGCAAGATTTCCAATAAAACTTCGTACATTATGAGATGTAAGATTATCAAACCTTAAATTATCAGATTCCAAAAAAGCACCGAACAGCTCCAGATCATGATTATATGCTCTTATAGAATTATCCGAAAGATTACGAACCGCAAGAAGATAGTTTAGATAATTTATTTTATGAACTTCAAATGTGTTACCCATGCTGGACGGCCTCCCTTAAACTGATAATTTCTTCTGCAGAATTAATAACAACGGCTCCACTGGCAGAAAGTTTCAGGCAGCCTAATCCTTTTTTACTGTTTAGAGAACAACTGTGAACTAAAACATCTCTTCCCTGATCCAGAGCAAAATCTGCTGTAATCAGAGCACCCGACTTCTCCGGTGCTTCCACAACAACTACAGATCTGCTAAGGCCGCTTATTATCCTGTTACGGGCAGGAAAGTTATATCTTGATGGAGCAGTGCCCGGGGAATATTCGCTCAGAATAACTCCACCCAGCTCTAGAATTTCATTACCAAGAGCTGTATTCTCTTTCGGGTAAATATAATCTATACCATTTCCCAGGACCGCAATTGTTTTTCCTTTTCCTTTTACAACACCTGCATGGGCTGCCTTATCTATCCCTGCTGCAAGACCCGAAACCAGACAGATATTTAAAGCAGCCATCTCTAATCCAAGATTATACGCAGCTTTAACAGCACCGGATGATGCAAGTCTTGTCCCAACCACAGCAATGGCCGGATTTCCATTGTCAGGAACTCCACCTCTTTTATAAATAAGAAAAGGAGGGTTATAAATCTCTCTTAACAGAGGAGGATATGTACTGTCCCAATAATAAATTATCTCCGCATCAGAATATTCTATATCATTAAGAATGGCATCCGCCTCGTTTTTATACTGCAAAGGAGTATAATCCATACCGGATAATCTCTTGCGTAATACATGCTCCAGATCATTATGGTTTAGATTCATCACATCACTAATCGTAGAAAAAAGTTCAGAGAGAAGAAGTCGTTCACTTGTGTTCAAACGGGGAATTCTACTAATAAACAGCTGTACCTTATTAACTGTCATGATTACCCCCTAAAAGAAAATCACGATTTCGACCTGCCTGTTCTTTCATTTCATCATCCCAGGCCTCTGCTGAAATCTCATCATACAGTTCTATGGCAGCATCAATATCGCCGGAAACAACCTTAAATCTGGCATATAATGTTTTTGCCTCCCAGTTTTGGGGGTCACGAAGAAGGATTTCTTCCAGAAGAGGACCTGCTTCACCTGGTCTGTCCAGATCAAACATATAGAGGACCGCTAATGCATAGATCGCATTTGCATAACCTTTGCGAATTCTGACAGCTGCAAGATAATAACTCTCTGCTTCATAGAGTAAAGACAAACGTTTACCATCTTCTATTTCCGCTCTGGCTATATTAGCAACTGAAAGACCAGCATAAAAACTTAATACGGAATGTGTAGGATAATATTCCAAAGCTTTTTTGAGATTCTCCAAAGCATAGTGGTACATCTCAAGATCAATATACTCCAGGGCAATCATCCTGTAATAGATCCCTATTTCTGCATTGGCTTTTACAACTCGCTCAACATCATCCGTATATTCCTTTATCCCTTTTTCCAGCTCTTCAATTCTTTCTTTCGAAATTTTTTCATTTTCATAATCACCGGATTCTGTTTGAAGCAATCTGCCCAGAGTTTTTTTCCTTGTCTCATTACAGGAAGAAAGAAGGAAAGCTGTTAATGTAACAAAGATAACAACAAATACAATTTTTTTCATTACACCCCCCCCTCATCTACATGCTGTAAGACAGGAAAATCTGATTTACTGTCATTTTCATTTAATGGATGAAACTCATTATGATTTTTCTGAAGTTCCTTATTCTGCACATGGGTATAAATTTGCGTAGTGCTTATATCTGAATGACCAAGAAGCTCCTGAACAACTCTAAGATCAGCTCCACCCTGAACAAGGTGGGTAGCAAAAGAATGACGCAGCGTATGAATCTTTGCATCGATTCCGGCCTCATCTCTAATCTCTTTAAAGCGTTTCCACACACCCTTTCTTGAAATTCCTTTTCCACGAATACTTAAAAAAATATGATCGTCCTTAATACCATGCTTCATTAAAAATGGTCTGACTTCATTTAAGTATTTACGCAACCATATTTCTGCCTGTGATCCGAATGGAACCAGTCTTTCCTTATCTCTCTTACCATGGACACGTATAAGAGCATCTTCAAAAAACAGATTACCCATGGTTAAAGTAACTGCTTCTGAGACTCTAAGACCGCAGGAGTAAATAAGCTCAAACAACGCTCTGTCCCTGAGGCCCGGAAGAGTATCGGTGGAAATTGAATTCAGAAAGTGATCTATATCTTCTGAAGAAAGAACATTTGGCAACCTGGATTCTCTCTTTTGAAATTCTATTTTTTCAGTCGGATTATCCTCCCTATACCCCTCATAATTTAAAAATCTAAAAAAAGACCTTAAACAACTCAGGCTCTTGGAAATGGTAACAGAATCTAATCCTTTCTCATTTAAAAAAGAAAGATAATTAAGCAGATTGGCAGTAACAACACCATGAAGATCCAGACTATTTCCTGAAAGGAAGTAAAAAAATCTATCAATTTCCCGGCCATAGGTTTCACGGGTAGACTGTGAAAGCCTTAACTCGAGAAAAAGATAATCATCGTACTCCTTTCTGATAGTCCTGATATTCATTTAGCCTTCCTGACCGGCAGCCTTTTTTTCACGTAAGACTGTAGGTATGCCAAGATCAACTTCAGTTCTGTTTCTCCCTGATAAAAAACCTCCGGAATTACCACCATGGTAAAGACCCTTCTGCATGTCCAGCCAATCCTTGTACTTAATTATATCATCCTGAGGCTGTTCCTGAGTCTCGGATACACTAATATCTGAATCACTGCTGAAGCCTGTTGCCACAACAGTAACCTGTACCTGATCAGCCATATTCACATCTATAGTCTGACCTGGAATTATCAGAGCATCTTCATCAGCATTTGCAGTTACAATTTTTATTACTTCGTCATATTCAGAGAGAGAAAAATCCTCACCTCCTGTAATATTAACAAGAATACCCTTAGCCCCTTCCATTCTTGCATCTTCAAGAAGGGGATTATTAATTGCATTTGTAGCAGCATCAACAGCCCTGTTATCACCAGTTCCAATACCAATGCCCATAAGAGCATCGCCCTGACCACTCATAATTGTACGAACATCTGCGAAATCAATATTTATTTCCCCGGTTATAGTAATCAGTTCAGAAATTCCCTGAACACCCTGCCTGAGAACATCATCAGCCATAAGAAATGCCTCTCTTATGGGTGTACGTTTCTCAACAATTTTTAAAAGATACTGATTAGGTATTATAATAAGAGTATCTACAGCTTCCCTGAGTTTTCTTATTCCCTCCTCAGCCAGCTTCATCTTCTTTTTCCCTTCAAAATCAAATGGTTTTGTCACAACAGCAACTGTTAAAGCACCTGTTTCTTTTGCAATCTCCGCGACAATAGGAGCTGCACCTGTTCCGGTGCCACCACCCATTCCGGCAGTGATAAAAACCATATCAGATCCTTTAAGGAGATTCTGAAGATCAGCTTTATTCTCAAGAGCCGCCTGTTCACCTACTTCAGGCACACCTCCCGCCCCGAGACCACTGGTAAGTTTCGAACCTATAGGTATCTTGTATTCGGCATCTGAAAGTTTTAGAGCCTGAAGATCTGTATTTACAGCAATAAATTTTATATTGCCCAGTCCGCTCTCGATCATCCGGTTTACAGCATTACTACCGCCGCCGCCTACACCTATGACCTTGATTTCTGTTTGATTAAAATGAGTAGCATCAATTGTTTCTTCAATTACTTCAATCTGCATAGCCCCCTCCCGAGCATCTGATAAAATAATTTTTATTGCGACATTACTGCAAAAATTACTTCCTGCAGTAAAGTCTTATATATATTTAGAAAAACTCTTTCATCCAGTTTTTCAATTTCCCTGTAAAACCTTC
>CBDVAD010000088.1:0-10548 GCA_965371875.1 uncultured bacterium | reverse complement strand
CTGTTCTTACTTCCAGGGAAATTATTCATATCAGGGAAGAGAAAAGTAAAAGTCTGGCTATGAAACCGTCCTATGGAACAGTATCCCTGATTATTCCATTGGAAAAAGTTAACAAAGTGGAAGTCCGGAAGGATGAAGAAGAGATGAAGCGATTGATAGTTGATATCGAGGGCACCCATAATCTGGAATTCCACTATGATATGGGCAATGAGAAGGTTGAAGATTTTGCAAGTATGTGCAGCGATTTTATAAAAGGGTGATGGTAATCCTTTGATACCACAAAAGGATTAAGAAAGAGGAGGTTGTGCTTTATGAAGAAGATAAAAATTGGCTCTGTAGGCCTGGGGCGGTTGGGGATACAACATGCCGAAAATATTGCTACCAGATTAATAAATACGGAACTTACTGCTCTGTGTGATCTGGATGAAAAGGTCCTTAATGAAACAGCTGACAGGTTGGATGTTCCTCATCGTTTTACATCTTTTGAAGAGATGATATCTCTGGAAGATCTTGATGCTGTTGTTATTGTCTCTCCATCGGGACTTCATACATCACAAATTTCAAATGCTTTGGCAGCAGGGAAACATGTTTTTTCGGAAAAACCTTTAGGAATTACAGTTAAAGAATGCAAAGAAGCTGAAAAAGCTGTAGAAACATACTCTGATAAAGTCTTTATGCTTGGGTTTATGAGACGTTTTGATGAATCCTACATGTATGCTCATAAAAAAGTGTCCGAAGGGGCAATCGGAAGACCGATTCTATTCCGTTCATATAGTCAGGACCCGGAGAAATTTATTGATGGTGCTATAGCTTTCGCTGGCCATAGTGGTGGACAGTTTCTTGATATGGCTGTCCATGATATTGATCTGGCACGATGGTTTACAGGAAGTGAGCCGGAAACTGTCTATGCGGTCGGCTCCTGTTACGCCCATCCGGAGTTTGGTGAATACAATGACGGTGATAATGTTTCCTGTTTAATGAAATTCAAGGATGATACTATGGTATTTCTTTTTGCCGGACGTACAGCTCCACATGGTTATAATGTAGAAACAGAGATTATTGGCACAAAAGGAACTTTGCGTATTGCATCGGTTCCTCAGAAAAATCTTGTTGAGATTCTGGACAACTCGGGTGTACGAAGAGAATGCAGTGAAAACTTTCTTGAACGATTTGAATCTTCATATGTCAATGAGGTTCAGGAGTTTGTGAATTGTATTTTGGAAGGAAGGAAACCTGAGGTAACAGTTTATGATGGCACACGAGTCTCTGAAATTGCCTATAAATGTAAGGAGGCTTTTGAGACAGGGGAGATGTTAAGGTTTTAATCATCCAATTGCCAAAGCTCCTGTAAAAATTGTAAAATTATACAATAATGTACAAGGAGCTTTAGTGAGCATTTTCAAGGAAAATGATATTAGAGGTTTATATCCGGAAGACTGGGATAAAGAAACTGCATATCGTATTGGCTATTTTCTACCTGAAATTATTAGGTGTAATAATATTGTAATAGGACGGGACGGACGCAAATCTTCTGATGAAATACTCGAATATCTGGTAAAAGGCCTGACAAATAGAGGTGTTAATGTTACTGATATCGGTAAAGTAGATACTCCTGCTGTTTACTTTTCTATTGGGAATTATAATTTTGACGGTGGTATTATGATTACTGCCTCCCATAACCCTGTTGGTTATAATGGGTTGAAAATTACAGGTAAAAATGCCGCACCAATTGAATATACAAATGGTTTGAAAAGGCTGGAAGAGCTTGTTTTTAACAGTAAATTAAATAAAAAGGTTGTTCAGGGACAACAGGTCAGCAGTAAAGATATTGGCAATGATTATGTTAATTATTTAAAAGATTTTCAAACCAGTAAAAAGGAAATAAAGGCAGTATTTGATTGTTCAAACGGGGCTGCAGGCCGCTTCATTAAAGATATTTTATCTGATTTTCCCGGAGAAGCTATTGTTATTAATAGTGAAATAGATGGAACCTTTCCAAATCATGGTCCTAACCCTGTATTACCACAAAATCTTATGCAGATAAAAGAGAAAATAAATGAGACGGGTTCCGATATAGGATTTTGTTTTGATGGTGATGGTGATCGTGTAGTTATGATTGACAGTGAAGGTGATATTGCATCTCCGGATCTTATTACTGCAATAATAGGTACATATTATTTTGAGTTTCATCCTGACAGGATAAATGGAAACAGAACTGTCCTTGTGGATATCAGATCATCCAATATTATTGGAGAGTATCTGACAGCAATTGGTGCAGATGTTGAGGTTTGTCCTGTAGGCCATGCTAAAATTAAACGACTTCTAAGGGAGAAAAAAGCTCTGTTTGCCGGTGAATTAACCGGACACTACTACTATCGTGAAAATTACTACAGCGATTCAGCCTGGATTTCAATTTTCAGGGTTTTATCTGTATTATCAGAAAGTACAAAAACTCTGCAGGAACTGAAAGTCGAAATTTTAAAATATCATTTTTCGGGTGAACTTAATTTTAAGATTGATAATAAAGATTTAGTTATTTCCAGCCTTTTGGATAAATTCTCAGATGCTGAAATTAAGAGTTTGGATGGGTATAGGTTCGATTATCCTGACTGGTGGTTTATAATTCGTAAGTCCGGAACAGAGCCTTTAATCAGGCTTGTGGTAGAGGCAAAAACTAAGGAGATGCTTACCAGGCGGGTTAAACAAGTTACAGAGATAATTACATATGACCATGATTCCGGTTCTGTAGAGGATACTATATATTAATATGAGTTTTGATTGTAAATATAAAGCAAAAGATTATCAGTGCCTTAGGTTGAAAATAGAGTGTTCGCCCGGAGTTAAAGGTTGTGTTCTTCATGGTATGTATGTTTTTCCGTTTAAAGAGGAAGAAGAAAAAAAAGAAAAAGATCGTAATAGTAATTTAAAAACCAGAAGGGATTAATAGATTAACAGGGAGAAGATAATGTATAACCTGAACGAGATAAAGATTCCTGAACTAAAAAAACTAATGGATAGTGGAGATTTAAGTTCTTTCGAACTGGTAGATTATTATCTGGATAGAATAGAGAAGATTGACAGTAATGGACCTGAACTTGGCTCTGTTTTAGAGATTAATCCTGATGCAAGGTCCATCGCAAAGAAAATTGACTCCGGAGACCGTAAAGGAGTTCTGTCAGGGATTCCTATACTGATAAAGGGTAATATAGATACTCATGATTCCATGACAACAACTGCCGGTTCTCTGTCTCTTGCAGGTAATATTCCTAAGCGGGATGCAGAAATTGTATCCAGACTAAGGGAAGCTGGAGCCGTTATACTTGGAAAGACCAACCTTAGTGAGTGGGCTAATTTTAGATCAACGAGATCGTCTTCAGGATGGAGTAGTCATGGTGGGCAAACAAAAAACCCCTATATTCTGGATCGCAGTCCCTGTGGATCCAGCTCAGGTTCCGGTGTAGCAGTATCCGCCAATCTTTGTGCTGCTGCTATAGGGACTGAAACAGATGGTTCTATAATATGCCCATCCTCTTCCAGTGGAATAGTTGGAATAAAACCAACAGTGGGTCTGGTTAGTCAGAAGGGTATTGTTCCGATTTCACATAGTCAGGATACAGCTGGGCCTATGGCAAGATCAGTTGGTGATGCTGCTCTTATTTTAAGTGTTATTGCCGTCGCTTCTTCCGAAATGGATTATGATCAAATAGTACCAACTGGTTCAGAAACTTTATCAGGTAAAAGAATTGGTGTGGTGAGAAATTTTTTTGGAATTAGTCCTGATGTGGACGGTTTAATAAATAATTCCATTTCATTAATGAGAGAGGCCGGGGCAATTATTGTTGACACATATTTAAAAACAAAAGGGAAATTTGATGATGCTGAATTTGAAGTACTTCTCTATGAATTTAAAGATGGTCTTAACAGGTATCTGAAAAGATGTAGTGTAGAATCTGGAATACATTCACTTAGCGATCTTATTTCCTGGAATAAATCCAATCATAATGTTGTTATGCCCTGGTTTGGACAGGATATCCTGGAAATGGCAGTGCAAAAGGGACCGCTGACAGACAGGACATACAAATCTGCTCTTAAAAAATCCAGGAAATTATCCGGAAGAAAAGGAATTGATTCTCTATTACAAAAAAACAGTCTTGATGCTTTGGTTGCACCATCCGGAGGGCCACCCTGGAAAGTAGACTGGATAAATGGGGACCATTTTTCAATTGGCAGTGCATCAACTGCGGCAGCAGCCGGTTATCCGAATATTACAGTTCCTGCAGGGGTTATTCATGGTCTTCCTGTTGGGATCTCTTTTTTTGGAAGAGCAAATTCGGAACCTTCACTTATAAAAATAGCTTCCTCCTATGAAAAAATAACAGGTTTTAGAAAACCTCCTGCCTATTATAATTCTTAATAACAATCTTACTTATATTTATTTTCTTTATTGTATAAAAATTGCTCTCTACTATTAGATAAACTAAGAAATTAAACTTAGGGGAGAGTATGCTGAGATGGGGAAACGAGTAGAATTTATATATCTACAGGCAGTGCCGAAGAGGCATTTAGAGGTTCTGATGTTATCAGTACCGCAACAATGGCTAAGCATCCCTATGTTAGACCGGATTGGTACAAGGAAGGGGCTTTGCATTGTGAGATATCATTTTGGGATACTTCTCCGGAAGCTCTGAAAGTTATGGATTTTATTGTTGTAGATGACTGGTATCAGGTTTTCCATCATGGTGTTGATGTCAGTTAACGTGCTGTTAGGGATGGATTCATTGATGAATCAAAAATCAGAGGCAATCTTGGAGATATTATTGTTGGTAAGAAGCCTGGAAGACAACATTCAAAAGAGAAGATCTTCTTTAATCCTATTGGGATGGGTATCCATGATTTATCTGAGGCATATCGTGTTTTTGAAAATGCAAAGGCTATGAACATTGGAAGGAAACTGCCTTTATGGGAAAATCCAATTCTTGAGTAACTATAATACAGGTTAATAAATAGGTGAAAAAGCCTATTAATTGACCTGTATAATGTCCTGTTGTTGAATTTCTCTTATAAATTGATCACTTCTTTCTGTTGTATAACAGCCGTTCCTGCCCTTTTTTATATTAATTAATTCAATCTCTTTGAGTGTTGTTAAAATTGTTCTTAAATTACTTTCTTTGATTGAAAGATTATCTTTTTCCAACAGTTCAATAATATGTTTTCTTCCGGCAGTTTTATTGATCTCATTCAGCAGTTTAATAGCTTTTAACACTGATATTCCAGTATCCAGATCAGCTTTTTGTTCAAGTACAAATCGTTCATGATTGAATAGCAAAATACCGGTATTATTAGTTAAGGAGCTGGAATCTGAAATAAGATAAAATGGGAGTGAGTTTGTATTAACTGTTAAACCTTCTTCTATTGTAGAAATATACTGAGATACATTATTAAGTTCACGAATATTTCCCGGCCACTTATAGTTTATTAGAAGATTAATACAGTCTTGACTGAATGTAAATTTATTATTAGTAAATTTCCTGAGTAATACAGGGATGTCTTCGATGCGGTTTCTTAGAGCCGGTAGTACCAGCGGAAATACGTTTAACCGATAAAACAGGTCTTTTCTGAAACTTCCGTTTTCAATCATTTTAATAGGGTTTTTATGAGATGCCGCAATGATACGGACATCAATATCAATTGTTTTATCAGAACCTATTGGATTAATTTGCCTTTCCTGTAAAACCCTGAGTAGTTTTGATTGCAGATGTTTTGGCATATCACCGATTTCATCGAGAAAAATTGTACCGTTATTGGCTATTTCAAAAAGACCTTTCTTGCCCCCTTTTAATGCTCCTGTGAATGAACCACTGACATAACCAAAGAGTTCGCTCTCTATAAGATGTTCAGGTATTGCCGCACTGTTAATAGCAATAAAGGGCTGATTGTGCCGTGAAGAAGCATTATGAATGGCCTGTGCAAGAATTTCTTTACCCGTTCCGCTTTCACCGGTAATTAGTACAGTTAGATCTGTTTTTGATATTTTTTTTGCTTTATCCAATATAATTTTCATTTGCTTTGATGAACAAATAATATCATCAAATGTATATCGTGCAATCTGTCCTTTTTTTCGAAGTTTATGACTGAGATTTTGTTCAAGTTTTTTTATATAGGTTACTTCCTGAAAATTAAAGTACATTCTTATTTCTTTGTTGAAGTGGATTACATCTCTTTTCTCAAGATTAATAATTTTTTTCTTAAAAGAGACGAGATCATCATAGACGTCATCTTCGTAGTATTTCTCAAGATGTGTATCGCTTAAAACATCATGAAGGTATTTACCAATAGGTTCTTCGACAATATCGAATATATGCTTAAAATTCTTATTATATATAAGTATTTTACCTTTTTTATCTGTCAATAAAATACCATCATGAGAGAGGTTGATAAGATGGTCGAGCTCTTCTGTTCTTGTTAACAGATTATTGTAATTTTCAGTGATCCCTTCATTTGGACTGAATATTTTCTGATAATAGTTATACAGATTTTGCTGTGTTTGTTTATCATTGATATGCAAAGTACTGATTACTAATAGCATTGTAGGTATATCGATGACACGGCTTCCTACATCATATACATTTTTGATATATTCCGGAACCAATTCGGGTTCTGACGGGGAAACAGTGTAGTTTATATGCCGATAGTCTTTACCGGCTTCGAAGGGAATAAGATTAACATTTTTAACGCCAATATGGTAAAGAGATGAAATGGAATCCAAAACAGTTTCGATATCATCATTAACAACCAAAACATCTGTACCGTCCGGAATACTGAAAAGTGGATGAATACTTCCCTTTAAAAAGGTACGTTTTGCAACTATAATATTATCATAATTAGTAACATAATCCCTGATTTTAATGGCTCTGCTGCCGGCCATGACAATAACAAGGTCTTCGTTAATAATATCACCCTCTGTAAGACGATCAATGAAGTAGCATGAAACCATCACCTTTTTATCAAAAACTGACAGAATATTTTTCTTGATAGTTTCACCCAATATACTGGGGCGGTTACTTTTATAAGCAGAATCTGTAATGACTGCTATGGTCTTCATACTGTCTGACTCCTTTTTGTAACCATATCTTATAATCTCCTTAAGTGCAAAAGAAATCAGGAGCTACTCTGTATGTTTATTTTGATGTTTATAGATAATTGGCATATAAATTGCTATAAATATACTGATGAACAAAGAAATAACTAGAAATATTAAACTTGATGATTTTTTAAAAAACCATATCTTAACCAATTTGAAAGTTGATGGAGATAATACTTATGGTTTGTATTTTGATTACACACTGGATCTTCAGAGCAATATATATCATAAAACTGTCAAACTTCTAAAACTGGATGGATTTCAGCTTAGTCAACCTGATTTACCTTTTGAACCGGATGATTTTTTCATTGATCACCGGGGAATTATCTTTAAAGTTATTAAAACAGAAAACACGACTTTTTATTTGTACAATCATATAAGTAAAAAAATAAAAGAGTTGGGTACAATCCCTTTCAAAGTAAGCATATTCGCCTTTAGCGGGACAAAGATATATTTTACAGCGGAAGTACAGGAGACTGATTCGAATGGGGAGATAAAATGCAGTCATTATGGACCATTTTATCAGGAAGGTCGAGGAATTGTTGGTAAAGGAGTAACAGGATTATTTCAATCCAGTTATGATGGAAAAGATATCAATTTAATCACTTCTCTGGATATGGATGCTGACCATGTAGATTTTGATTTTATTAATAATCGAATTGTGTTTTCTGCATTCAAAAAAGAAAACCTGAAACCCGTTTCCTCGGCTGTCTACATGTATGACATTCAAAAGGAGTCAATGAAACTTCTGCATAATGATAATTACAGGATCAGTTATGTTCAGTCTATGACAGAAGATCTGGTTTTATTCATTGGCCTGGATATGAATAAATCCAGTCGTAATGATAATCCTCAGATTTATCAGATTAATCTTATTACAGGACACTCTAAAGTTCTGGGAGATTTTCTGGATAAGAGTAATGAAATTCCAGGTGTTGTTACAGATTCATTTTTTACAACCTCATTGCCAATACAAAAATTCAGAGATGAATTTTATTTTAAACAGGTTGAGCGGGATAGAGACATGCTCTACAAAATCAACCTGAATGGTGATTGCAAAGCAATCGAGACAGGAATGAAAACTATTGGTAGTTTTCATGTAACAAATAAAGGGATCGTTATAATTGGATTAAAGTCTCTAAAGCTCAGTGATGTCTACTTCTTTAGTGAGGGTAAAACCAGACAGGTATCACATCATAATAGATGGTTGGATGAAGTTTCATTATCAAAAGCGGAAAGAATCACTTTTGAGGTTGAAGAAGTGGAAATAGACGGATATGTCTTTCCACCAGTGGATGTTCAGAAAGATCAAAAATATCCTGCTGTATTGATGATTCACGGCGGACCAAAGATGATCTACTCTGACATTTTCGCTCATGACATTCAGCTTCTATGTGCCAATGGCTATTATGTTTTTTGTGCTAATCCAATGGGTAGTGATGGACGGGGTGATGATTTTTCAAATATCAGAGGAAGGTTTGGAGATTTGCCCTATGAACAATTGATCTCTTTTACAGATATAGTTTTGGAAAAATACCCTGACATTGATCCAGGCAGGTTAGGTGTTTCAGGTGGATCTTATGGGGGTTATATGACTAATTATATTATAACCAGAACTTCACGTTTTAAAGCAGCAGTATCGGAAAGGGGTATTAGTAATTTAATGACATCATTTACATCTTCAGATGTTGGATCTCAATTTGTTTTTGAATATCTGGGAAATAGTTCTCCCTGGACTGACCCGGTTGCTGCAATGGAGGCTTCGCCTGTTTATAAAGCTAATAAGGTAACAACTCCAACACTATTTATTCATGGCAAAAATGACTACCGTTGTCATTACACAGAATCATTAAATATGTTTGGTGCTCTCAACTACCACGGAGTTGAAACGGGATTGTGTTTATTTGATGGAGAAAATCATGGATTGGTTGTTCGTGGAAAACCTCAAAGTAAAATGCGCAGGTATGAGGAATTTCTCTCCTGGTTTGACAGATTTTTAAAAGGAGGAGATCGTTGACAGATTCAGTGAGTTTGATAAAAAGACTGATGAAGATTGATTCTTCGACTCTTAATAATAGTAATAAGGCGATTGAAATTTCTGCTGAATACCTGGAGAAGAATGGAATCTTCGGGAAGATTATCGATAACAATGGGTTTAAAAGTTATGTGGCCACTATTGGAAAGGGGGAAAAGACTCTTGTTCTGAATGGGCATTTGGATGTCGTTTCCGGGGAGAAATCTCAATTTAAACCTGTTGAAGAAGATGGCAGGCTTTTCGGCCGGGGATCTGCAGATATGAAAGCCGGATGTGTGGCCATGATGCAGGCAATGATCAGACTAAAAGATGAAAATCCTAAAAGCAGGATTATGCTGCAGTTGGTTCCCGATGAAGAAACAGGTGGTTATCATGGCACCAAACTTTTAGTAGAGCAGGGATATGTTGGAGATTTTGTCATTTGCACAGAACCAACTAATCTTAAGATTTCAATTCAGTCAAAAGGAATAATCCGTCTGGATATTGAATCCGGAGGTGCTGCTGCTCATGGTTCACGGCCATGGGAAGGCGACAATGCAATACTTAAGGCAATCGAGAATTATTCAAAAATAGAAAAGTTACCAATTATGAATATTGGATCTGATTTTTATGAAAAATCTACTGTTAATCTTGCTAAAATTACTGGCGGGGATATCTATAACAGGGTGCCTGATCAATGTGTTATAGGTCTTGATATTCGTTTTGTTCCCCACCTGGATCCGGAAGAAATTCTTGACAATATTAAAATGTTAGTAGATGGGAAAGTTAAAGTGTTGAATATTGAACATGGTGTGGATGTTAATCCGGACCACCCTTTTATCCGGCAGTTGTCAGATTCGATCAGGAAGATTGTTCCTGACGAAAAAATTGAGACGGCAGCCCAGCATGGTGGTTCCGATGCCCGGTTCTTTACCGGGAAAGGGATACCAGCTGTTGATTTTGGTCCTAAAGGTGATTATTGGCATGGGGATGATGAGTATGTTGAAATCGAATCGATAATTCATCTGGAAAATATTTTAGTTGATTTTGCAAAGAAATTTTAAATGGATATGCAGGCGGCAGCATTAGATGTCCCACTGACAGGTAAAAAAATCGGTCAGATTATAAGCTTTGTATTAAGCTTGTAAGTAAATATTTAGGAGGAGTAGAAAATGAAATACAAAACAAAACTAACAGTGTATTTCGCATTGATTTTCATGTGTGTTTCCATGATGGCATTTGCAGGTGGCGGGCAGGAAGTTCAGAAACAGGCAAAGGATGAAATTTCTATTGCACTTAGTGCAGACATCACTTCATTGGATCCTCATGGCCACAACGATACTAAATCAGAAGCAGTTTCTTTTTTACTGTTTAATAGGTTGTTCCGATTGAA
>CBDVAD010000087.1:0-10568 GCA_965371875.1 uncultured bacterium | reverse complement strand
TGCTTACTTTTCTCTTATATTCATCTTACCAGGGTGACCCTATATTGGGATTCTGATGATACGCATCCAATCTCTCATCAATTATTCTTTTTTCCTCTATAGTCAATCTAACCGATTCAGTTCCTGCAGCTACACTATCCCAAATATCTTCTACTAATTGGATTCTTTCAGGGATTGACAGATCCAGAGTGTCAGTTACAGTCAGCCTTTTCATGATCCGAATACTCCTTGCATTTAGAATTTTATACCCATAATAATAGTATACATAGATTGGTAACAAGTGTTAACTATAAATGATACATTATCTGTGTCCATGAACCCTATTAACCAATCTCATCCCTAATCCTCTCCAGAATCATCCCAACAGCAGGACAAATTGTAGAGTTAATAAGTGTTTTACTGAATAACTGATGTACATTTTTCCTGTCAGTATGTGGATACTCCCTGCAGGCCTTCGGTCTTACATCGTAGATCAGGCAGTAATTATCATTATCAAGGAAGGGACAGGGCATTGTTTTAAAGACCCAGTCATTATCTTCATCCCTGCGCAGATATTCCTTAATAAACAGAGCAGGCTTCATTTTTAATGATCTTGATATACGGTCAATATCCCGTTCCAGTATTAAGGGACCAGTTGTTATACAGCAGTTTGCACATGCAAGACAGTCAATTTCTTCAAATACCTCGTAATGATGATTTTGAAACAGAGTATCAACATTTTTCCTTTTCAGATCTTTTAGTAATTTTTTATTTTCTTTAAGATCCGTTTCTGCCTTCCTTAATAATTCTTTATATTCTTCCCTCACACACCACTCCACTGCTAACTGTTTACTGTTTACTATTTACTGTTTATCAAAATCTGATAAGTAAAATATACAGCGGCCAGTGCATCATCATAAACTGATTCACTGTCTTCTACCGGAATAGATGTTCTTTTACCTGCTTCATTTACTACAGCAGTTCTCAAATTCTTCATCGGTTCCGAAAGTGAAGTTGATTCATTTTCATTACTCTTTAATGAACTTAAACAAAACTTCCAGATATTATCCCAGCTGCCGGTTTTAAACCAACCTTTAAGCTCTTTATGCCGCCTGTAAAAAAAATCAAGATCCCTTGTTTGTTCCAGAAAATTTTTTACACCAACTCCGCTCTTCATATTTTTAGAGTTATAAATTTCAGTCAACACAGGTTTTAAATCCAAAAGTTTAGCAGTAAGAGAATAATAGGTCTGCCTGAACATACCATCCTGAAATTTAGCAGAATCATTAAATATATCCCTGAAAACAAGCCCACCTGGGTCCATATTTTTCAAAGCAATTAGAAAATTTATCTTATCCCATGCATGATCAGCTTTATCTGCATAAAGACGAACTTTCTCCAGAGATTCACTATGCCCTATTCTACTTAGAGATTTTGCTGCATTTGACTGTATGGAAATATCATTACTATCAAGAAGCTGCAGTAAGATCTGCTCAGTTTCTTCCCCAGGATATGCTCCCAGGGCAAACACAGCCTTCAACTGATGATAGGAGCCGGCGTCCCCCGCTTCTTTAAGCAACTCAGGAAGAAGAACCGGACGGGGATGGCTGAACAGCGACTTGATTACCTCACCCTTCCCGGAAGATAAGGGGGAAGCAATAATATGGCGAATCTCCGCTGTCGCTACAGGAGCTTCATTCTGGCTTATTGACAGAAGAACAGTTCTTTTCTTTACCGGGTCTTCGATAGTATTCAATTTGCCAATATCCATATATGCCCGCATCCCCTCAAAAGAAAAAAGAATGGCGGCAGTCTCACGGGCAGACATACTTCCCTTATCAATTAATAGAAAACTGAGAAAAAGCAGTAGAAGACTTAGTATCATAGCAAATGAAAACAGATAGCTATAACTGTTAAAAACTAAAATCCCGGAATCCTGCCCTGAATCAATTAACAGACCAGCTGCAATTCCACTGATTAAGGAAAAGAAGGCAGTTACAAAATTTGTCATTGAATTATAACTAAAAGATTCATCCTCGGGCATAGTATTTACAAGAACCCGTGAAACTAATACATTGCCTGACCATAAAAATAAATTTGTAAAAAATCCCAATATAAAATAGAGATAGACAGGTAGGCTCATAGTGTTGGTAACAGGAAGAAGTATCCATACCACAAAAGAGAGAGATAATAGTAAATTGACACCTATCAATAAAGGCCGACTTCCCATTCTGTCTGCAAAAGTTCTGGCAAATAGTCCGGAGAAAATGATTGAGAGGGCCAGTACCATGGAGTATAAAAAAACCAAATTAGAACTAAACCCTGCTTCTTTCCGAATGAATGCAATTGTTAAGCCATTTAAAACAATAACAGATACTGTTACCCATTTAAGAATAAGGGGATATCGTCTGTCATCTCTTTTTAAAGATTCTCTCAATATTACAAACAGGTTTCGCCCTTTGTGATACTCAACTGTATCCCTGCAGGGTATTTGTTTCAGTTGATAAGCTGCAGCACTATTAAAAAATACACCAAGGATTTGAAGCAGAAGAATTCCCAAAATCCCTGAAAAAAATTGAAATGATGTAAATATGAAGCTTACCAGTTTGGATACAACAGAGGCAGACTGATTAATAATATTACCCTGAGCAAGGACTATTCCCCTATTCTGGTTAGTTGTAACCATCTTTATAAGAGGATTCCAGACAGCAACTCCAATCATCCTTGCTGAGCAAAATAGCGTATACACTATCAGAATAAGAAGAACAGCTGATCTCCCCTCCAGAAATAAAAGAGCAAGATATGAGAGAACAATAAATCCCCTGATCATCCAGGCTGTAGATTGAACCTTAACCATATTTTTCCCTTCCAACAGACGGGGAAGCCCTACCAGAATAAACCCAGTCAGGAAAAGAACCGATGAAATATAGCCCAGCTCAATATTCGTTGCACCAAAATGTATAGCCATAAGATAAACAGGTGTTTGTCCCATAAAGTTAAAACCCAAACCATTCAGGCCCTGAAAATTATAAACTCTCTTCTGTCCTTTCTGTCTCTCTTCTTCAGATAAAAATTTAGTTAACATAATCAATATAGTATTCTCTTTCTTATTTCTTGTCATGTCATCCACTCTGAAGGACTAAAAAACTGTTCACCGGATTCATCCTGATTCCAAAAAAAAACCGCCGAATCATTTGATTCAACGGTTCTAAAATGTATATAGATAGAAAACTATTTATACAATTTTCTTATTAATCTGCAAAGCTGGTATTACTGACCTTCCATTTTTCTAATGAAATACTTACCCAGAATCCATATATTCCTAATGTAATAATTGTCAGCAGCAGCCATTTTACCCATAAACCAAAAAGACCAATTGCTTTTCCATTAAATTGAAGTCGTTTTCCATCAATTACTGTATGTTTTATTTTCCATCCATAAACCATACATAATGCCCATGGGAAACCCAGACCAAGGGTAAAAGAAGTAATCAATGATCCAAGAATAGACCACCCGATTAACTGTAATAATCCTCCATCAAAATAGGATTTTGATTCATTAACATCTGACATTTTTCTCTCCTTATATTTTATACTTATGAAAGATAGTATAATTGATATATATTAATAACACAAGGAACAAAAATATCTTAATCATTCTACAGGAACATCCATAAATTCACACAGGACACTAATTATTTCTTCTATCTCTTTTGTGACTGAAGAAAAAATTCCACCTTCCACAATTTTACCTGATTTAAGAACATAGGAAAAACCAGTCTGAGATAATATTCTCCCTCCGGATAAGCTGGTAGAAGTAATAAGCTGCTGCACTACCGGTGGACTCTCTCTCTTTATAGCCCTGACATCACTGATTCTAAACTCCTCAACAGTAAGCCTGGTATTCATTGCTTCCGGGTATTCAACACGAACAGTACCGGTAATTTTTTCCAGTCTGTGGGTAAGTACTTTCCCCATAAAAACAGCAGCAAACAAACCCAGACAGGCCATCACAATCAGTGCAATACTGATACCAATAGAAAGATCATCACCATCAAGAGTCAGGGCCGTAAACCCGCCGCCGCCAATTATAAAAAATAATATTCCCAAATGCCGGGCATCCAGTCCTCTTTCTGCAATAACAAGTTTTGACTCTGTTCTTTTTAATACTTTCATTCCTGACTCCTTCTTATATTTATAAATCTGAGAATGCTGGGTACAACAAAGAATGTAAACAATGTAGATATCATAAGGCCCCCGGATACTGCTATCCCCAAAGGCTGGATTATATTGGATCCTTCACCAATCCCTATAGCAATAGGAAGCATACCGAATATAGTAGTCATTGTGGTAATTATTATAGGTGCAAATCTTAATCCTGCAGCACTTATAAGGGCATCAATTTTATTATCAAAATCAGGTAAAATTCTAATATAAAAATCGATCATGAGAATTGCATTATTCACAACAATACCTGCAAGCATGATTGTTCCAAGAAGAGCATTTAAACTTAGACTTGATTTAAAGATAAACAGTGAAATAATAACACCAATTAATCCAAGTGGAACGGTTACGAGTATTACAAGAGGGATTGTCAGAGAATTAAACTGAAATGCCAGAAGCAGAAATATAAGGACTACTGCTATTCCAAGAGACAAATAAAGCGATTTAATGGAATCATCCAGTTCCTGACTGGGATTCTCAAAAACAAATGAATACCCCGCTGGTAAATCAAGATCTTCTTCAAGAAGTTTCTTTATTTTTTGTTCTTTTTCGGATCTTTCGGTTGAAGGTGTTCCAAAAGGAAGCTTACTGTAAACACGAAAAATACTTTTTCCGTTTTCTGAAGTCAGGCCTGCAACACCAGTACTTTCTGAAAAATCAAAAAAATGTTTGAGAGGAACTGCACTTTGGTCAAGTGGTATTAAGAAATTTTGAAGTCCCTCTTTGCCGCCTATTACTTCTTCTGAATATTCAGCTGAAACACTTACAATGGAATTCCCTTCCTCAAATTCTACTGTACCTGTTCCCCGTAATATTCTACTTACTTTACTGATCAACCCGGATTCTGAGAATTGAGGGAATCCCTCTATGATCTCTGTTCGGGAAGTAAGAACCAGCTGATCAGACATATTTGTAGAGGGCTCTGTAAAAGTCCATCCATAAAGTTCAGATGTCCTTATCAGGTCCCTTGTTTTTTCCAGTAAAGTTATAATTTCGGCTTCATCATCTCCATTTATACTAATCTGAAGGTCCATGGTTCTGGGAAGAGGAAGCTGAGCAGGATCCCACATCATTGCATTATAATACCAGATATTATCAGAAACAAACATTCTCTGCAGTTCTGCCAATACATGATCTGCATTTTCAGAACTTATCAAATTTAAAAACAATCTGTTATAACGCCCCCTGATCTCTGCATAAGTATTCTCTATATATTCACCCAATTCCTGATCTATCAACTCTTCCATTAACGGAAGAATCTCCCCGATGATCTCTTCAGAATCAGATACTTCTGCATTCCTGAAAAATAAAATTACCCTGTCACTGGACGGGGGAGAAATTATCTCCCTGGGAATTGCTGGAAGAATGCTGGTAATCGAGAAAACAAGAAGGCCAAAAGATACAAGAATTACTCCGGCAGATGACCATTTTTTAGAGATAATCATCCTAAGTACTTTTTTGTATTCTTCAGCCATGTAAGACATTACATACACAGACAAGCTATGGATTCCCCTTAGCTCTCCCCTTTGTGTATCCTCCAACTGCCTTTTCGTTTTATAGACCGCAAAAGCAATAATGGGAATTAATATTAATGCAACTAACAGCGAGATAGAAAGAGAGAAAATAACAGCTTTGGCCTGATCTCCCAGAATGGCATTAGTAAGGGGTGCAGTAAAAGGAATCGGTGCAAATACCAGTATTGAGGTAAGAATGGATGCAATTACAGGCGATCTAACCTGCTCCACCGCTCTCAAAATAAGATCTTTTAGATGCCTGTTATCTTTGACAGGAGCCTCATCCATCCTGAATCTATGAATATTCTCCATAACAACAATTGAGGAGTCTATAACCATACCTACCGCAAGAGCAATTCCTCCAAGAGAAATCAGGTTAAGGCTGATATTAAAAATATACATAAGAATAAAAGAGAGTATAAGAGTCACTGGCAAAGAGATGAGAATTAGTAATGTGTTGCGTAATTGACCCAGGGAAAGAAAGACAATCAGCATAGCAAGAACTGCCCCTATTACTGCTGACTGAACAATATTATTGATCGCCCTGTTTATAAAATCTGCAGGATCAATAAACAGATGAAATTCTGCATCCCCGGGAAGAAATCCATTCTCCTTTGCAGAGATTAATGCGGACTGAACCTCTTCTGACATATTCCTGATATTTCCACCATCAACAGGAGTTACTGTAAGCCTTATACCCCTTTCACCATCAATAACAAAAGTTTGCCTCATGGAAACAAAGCCGATGGTCACATCTGCAATATCTTTTAAAGTAATTATAATCCCACTTCTGTCTGAAATAACAAGATTTTCGAGATCATACAGGGAACTGGAGCCTTTTTCAAAACGTACATTATAATTCTTACCACTTTCCTGCAAATTACCCAGAGGCTCAGGAAGATAACCGGTCCTTAAAGCAAAATCAACATCATCAATGGTTAATCCGTATGCAAGCATATCCATTGGCCGGAGGATTATTTCAGCATCAAGCTCTTCTATGTTGAAAATCTCAACCAGATCAACATCTTCAATTAATCCCAGACCTGCCTCAACATTAATTTTAAGCTGAGAATATATCTCTTCAGGACTGACAATCTCAGAGCTTATACCCATCATCAGATAACCTGCGTTTTCACCGGTATAGAAACGTACCGAATAATTTCCCTGTAGATCCTGAGGCAGTATAGAATCAATCGTTACCATAGCCGATTCTGTATCCATCCTGGCAGACTCACTGTCAACTTCCCAGTTAAATGTAATATCAAAATCGCTCCGGTCATTTCCATACCCTACCTGAAGAATATCCATACCATCGATAGTCAGAAGATTTGATTCTATTTTATCGCTGTAATTATGATAAAAATCCACTGCTGAATATCCCTCATGGGATATCCGCACTCTCACTCTGGGTCTTTGTGTCTGAGGATAAAGCTGGACAGGTAATGATGAAACCAGAAGAATACCAACACTGACAAGAATCAGAATTAGTAAAAAAAAAGCGATTTGTTTTGATAATATCCATCTTAGCATTATCAGTTAATTCCTCTTTTAACTTCCATACCTTCCTTTTCTTTTCCTGTAAGTCTGGTTAAATATCTTTCGCCTGGATTAAGACCTGAAGTTATTTGAATATCGTCTCCAAAGACTGCACCGGACTTAATCTCCCTGGCAGTCAGTTTATTTTCCTCATTTACAATCCAAAGATAGTAACTTCCATATCTTCTTACAAGAAGATCTCTCCTGATAAAAATACCCCTAAGCTGATCTGTAGGAAGCTGAATCAGTATAAAACTACCTATATAGAACCCTTTCTCTTCAGGGAACTGAAAGGTAAGACTAAATAAACCAGTATTGTAATCAGGCTCCTGGGATCTTCCAGTTAGAATCCCGTTTATACTAAGACCCTCAGGATTTTGTCCTGTTACTGTCTGTCCAACAGTAATTTTAAAAATATCCTTGTCACTGATAACAGTTTCTACAAGGTAGCCGTCTGTTGCAACTATTGTAACGCCAAAACTGCCAACAGATATATCACTGTAAATTTGAATATCTATTTTTGAAACTACTCCGGATATTCTTGCATCCACATAAACAGGTTTAAAAGTCTGTCCAATATCATTCCTGTCTATTCTGAAAAGGTGATCCCCCACATGAACATAATCACCTTCATTTACAGAAACATCACCAACATATCCTGCGACAGAAGCCTTATGAACAATTCTATTCCTTGGCTGAAGTCTCCCTGCTACCGAAATAGTATTTGATCTTTGAGAAATTTCTGCTTCCTTAATCAGACCAAAACTTTCACTACCACCCTCCTGAGGAGGTCTTCCGGAAGATCGTCCACCACCGGAGGCAGGACCACTCGTTTGAGCAAACAGAAATCCGTTTATTAGGAATAACAGGCTAAAAGTCAAAAGGGAGTATCGTTTATTCATTTTTATTCCTTTATTATTTCCAACCCGAGCAGATACTCCAGATCGAATATTGTTGATATATAATTATAAGTTTCAGTTAACAGGGACACCCTTGATTCCTGTAACTCAGTTTCTGAGTTCTGCAATTCCAGAATATCAACACCTCCATTATTGTATGAGGCGACTGTATATTCATAGGCCTCCATGGAGAAGTCAACAGCAAGTTTGCGGGCAGCAAGAGTCTCCCGGATACCAGCTATACGGTTTATAAGGTTGGAAAGCTCCATATGTGACGTATAAAGAAGCTGATCAAGCTCCAGTTCATTTTTTAATATATCGGCATCTATAGATTCAAGACCCATTTTTGCAGAAGAACCAGGTAGTAAAGAGTTTACAGGAAGGGACATGGAAATAGTCAATGAGCCCTGTTCAAACCAGGTGTCCCTGGAAAAAAAATTATCCTCAAAGGGCTGGCTAAAACCTGGAGAATAACTGTATCCCAGAGAGAGAGAGGGGATTCTATTCTCTATAACTGCAATTTTCCTGCTGTTGTGAAGGATCAGGTTTTCCTGTTTAAATTTCTGAAGCTCCAGAGTAGCGGGTATTAAATTTGAAAGATCTTCAAGAGATACCGCTACCTCAGGAAGAAATATACTTCCGGACAGTTCCAGCTCATCATCAGGAGTAAGACCGGTCAGATATTTCAGTTGAAACAGTTTAGAAGTATAATCATTCTCCAGTGATAGTATTTCAGGACGTGCATTGGCAAGATTAACCTTTATTGCCATCAAATTAAGATCTGAAGCAAGTCCGGACTCATAAAGCAAAACTGTCTTCTCGTATTGCTTTTCAGTAATCCTTAAATTATCCCTTGCCAGAGAAATACGTTCCTTAACAAGGAGAATTTGATAGAAAAAATCTTTTATATCTCTTATGTACATCTGCCGTGCCTGTTCAAATGATATAAGTTCTGCATTAAGCAGATGGTGAAGATTTCTGAATTCATACGGAAGAGATCCATTTAGATTTAACGAAACACCAATTCGTCCGGTAAAAGACCATGGATCAGTCGAAAAATCATTGCTTATGGAAATACTGCTGCTTAGATCGGGCAGCAGAAGATTCCAGGATCTGTCACTGGCGGATCTTCTTTGATTTAGATCAATTTTATATTGTTTCAGTACCAGATTTTCACTCATGGCCTGATCAATGGCATCCTTTAATTCCCAATGGTAAGTATCCGAAAAACTTCTCCATAAGGCCGTAAAAATAAGCGCTGTTAAAATAAGTTTTACTTTCACTATCAGCTCCTGAAAGTATGAATTATACTACACATTGACTGAGGGGGAAATAATGTTTGATATAATTTTAACAGCCTTACTTATTCTACTTCTTAGAGTAGGTCAGGACACACTTTTTCTTGCAAAGATAGATGCTTTTAACAGAGCCAATAAAGTGTACTCTATGATTGTCAATTTTTTTGAGGCTATGTACACCATTACAGTCATAAAAATAGTTCTGGATCTCATGCAGAAAAATGTCTATTTTGTTATATTTTTTGGTCTGGGATCTCTCCTTGGAGGACTGGTCAGTTCGGCAATCAAAGGCAAACTTGATAATAGATTAGAAGGTCAGAGGAAATTCTATGCCAGGATCTCTCTGGACGATGACAAGGACCGTACAGAGCTTATAGAAACCCTTAATCAGCATAACTTTGAGTTTACAGTAGATAAAAAAGAATTTATCAATGGAAAAACAAGAACTGTCATTCAGGGATCCCTGGACAACAGGCAACGAATGTATGAACTAAAAGAGATCCTCCGGGGCCGGCCTGGAAAATTTGTAACCATTCTACGGGCAGAAGACGTATATATGCTGAGATAGAGTAATATGATCAGGAACTGCTATCCTTAGTCTTTTCTACAAAATCCATGATCAGCCTCCGGGCAATGCTGTAGGGAGAGGGAAGCATTGGAAGATTATCCGGCGAATACCAGGCAGCATCCAATATCTCTTTCTCATCAATCCTTATTTCCCCTGATTCATACTCTGAAGTGAAAGCTATCATCATGGAACTGGAGAATGGCCAGGGCTGATTCCCAAAATACTTTATATTCTTTACAGATATACCTGTCTCCTCCATAATTTCTCTGCTGACCGTTTCTTCCAGTGTTTCTCCAGGTTCTACAAACCCTGCTAAAACAGAATAAACCTTGTGTGTAAACCTGACTCCTCTGGCAAGGAGAATTTCATTTCCTCTTGTTACCGAGCAGATTACTGCCGGTGATATCTTTGGATAAGCTATATGACCACATTTTGGACACAGCTTTGCCCTGTCTTCAGGATGGTTCTCTGTATTTGTACCGCATCTACCGCAAAAACGGAACGTGCTATCCCAATCAGCCAGCTGTCTGCCCAGCCCTGCAAGATAAAAA
>CBDVAD010000086.1:0-10706 GCA_965371875.1 uncultured bacterium | reverse complement strand
ACAGCAGATTCTGCTATAAGTGCTGTGTTAATCTTTTTTTGTGAGGCTGTAAAACTACTGGCTGTAACAGGATGAGCATGAACAACCGCCTGCATTTCAGGGCGCATATTATGTACAGCAACATGCATGGATGTTTCTATACTGGGTTTAAGCTCCGGTGTCAGATTTTCTCCTTTCAGAGTTATTATTCCCACCTGTTCAGGCTGGATTCTCCCTTTATCAAGACCGGATGGTGTTATGCAAATCATATCCTTATTTATTTTAAGGCTTACATTTCCACCGGAACATGTGGTTAGATTCTTATCATATAAGCGTCTCATATAGTATGCTACTTCTTCCCGTTCGGCTCTATAATCCATTATTATTACTCCCGTATTCTACAATTGACTTCAATATATATAAGATCTACATAAGCATTCTTAAAGATACTTATGTTTGAGTCTACTCATATCTTCGTCAGCAAGGTTCACATGAAATTTATACTTAGTTCTACCATATTTCAGCTCAAAAATACAAAGGGAATTACTCTGATAAGAAAAATTAGTAAAGAAAAAACAAAACTGGTTATTAAAAAAGAGGTACAATGATATAATTCATTCCATGGATAATAATATATACAAAACCTTCACAGAAAAAGTAGAACTTATCCTGAAAAACATTCCAAAAGGGAAAGTCACCAGTTACGGTACAGTAGCGGCCCTTGCAGGAAGCCCCAGAGCGGCCCGTCAGGTTGTTCAGATACTGCACAGAACTGATAATATTCCCTGGCACAGAGTTATAAACAGCCGTGGGGTAATTGCAATAAAGGAACATGAAGGTTTCCAGGAGCAAAAAATACTCCTTGATATGGAAGGGGTGGAATCAGATTCAAATGGGAAAATTGATCTTAACAAATATCAATGGAAATGTTATTCCATAGACGAACTAATATAAATCTACAGGAATAATATATGCCCCTTTGGTTAACATACTCCCTTTTTGCAACTCTATTTTATGGAATGCTGAATTTTTTATACAAGGTAGCTGCAGAGAAAAAATATCTGAATCAGGCAGTAATTCTCATTTCTGCATCTTCTGTTGTCATCTCGTCTGCTGTTATAATATTAATCCAGGGGACAGGATTTTCAGAAATTCTTCCCGCTCTGCCATATGCTGCTGCAAATGGAACACTCTTTGCAATTGGAGCTCTTGCAAAATTCAAAGCACTTACACTTGCTCCGGCATCTGTAGTTTTTCCTGTTAATAAATCCAATGTACTGTTTGTAATTATTATAGGGATACTTTTTTTCAATGAGGCTCCAAGGCTGAACCAATGGGCAGGTATTGGAACATCTATACTTGTGCTTATTCTTATTTCATCTGAACAATTTAAAATATCAGGTTCCCACACCCTGAAGGGTATCTTCTTTGCAGTATTCGCCGCCCTTTGCACCTCATTTTCCATGACTGCAGGAAAGCTTGCGTCTGTGAGTGTAGATAGAACAACCTACATACTTCTTTCCTACTCAATTGTTGTACTGATATCTTTATTCAGCTATTTAAAGTTTACTACCAGGAAAGAAAAAGAAAAAACATTTAAAAGATCAGGTATTTTTATTATTGGAGGCATGATCGGAGTTCTGAACTTTGCCGGTTACGGCCTGGTACTCAAGGCATTTGCGGCAGGCAGTATGTCCCTTGTTCAACCCATCTTTGCATTGTCCATCTTAATACCTATTTTTCTTTCCGCTGCTATTTATAAAGAAAAACTTACTTTGATACGGATATTAAGTATTGGATTGTCCCTGGCTTCGGTACTGCTTATTAAGAACGGATAAACCCTGTATCAACTTTTGTAAAAACTCTCTTCCCTGAAAAAGAAGTGATCTCAACACCATCGTCCTTCTTTATTATGGTTCGGGCCCGGTCAAATCCCTCGGGTATCCGGACTACCCCCTGGATATATTTTACAGACAGCCTACTATCTTCTTTTATCTGATGGCAGGTTTTAATTCCTTCTTTATTTAGAAAATTCTTTTCTGCTGATACTGCCAGGCCATCCGCAAACGAACTGCAGACATCCTCTACTCCTATACAGCAGTTTCTGCCATTCCATGGATGTTGATGCCTTCCTTTATTTTCCATCCATAAAACTGTAGATGGTAGAATTTCAGAATCTTTAAGGGAAAACCATAGATACCCCTCTTCCGGAACTACTACCGCACTCCATGCAAAATCCTTTTGCGGCTTATTATAAACCTGGAGGAGATCAATGAACCCCTCTCTTGCAGGAAAAACAGAACAGTCAGTATACTGGTCATCCTTCCATACAGTAGGAACTCTATCCAAAGATTCAAATTTTTCCAGAGATGCCAGACTGTAGTATTCACCCTGGTTATAACCGGCACTCTCATATTTATTGGTATATCCAAATTTAATTGAACTTGTGCTGATAAACTTTTTTGTTCCTCCGGGAAAAATTGAATGATGTCCTAAAGATGCAGGTCCTGCAAATCCATCAATGATATGACTGATATAGAGATTATTTTCCTCACTTTTAAGTTGTATTGTTTTTATAACCCTGCCCTTTCTGGCTATTGTATCTATTTTAAGTGTAATTGAATTATCTTTGCCATCGGAAACAAGTGACCACATACTTCCTGCTGCTTCTCCATGAGGAGGATGAACCTCACCATTCCAGGAGTTATCTCCGCCGAAAGGAAGACAGAAAAAATCACCTCTTAATGGTATAAGAACATCAGGCTCATTCTCCAGATTCAAACATTCTTCAGCCCATGGGTTTATATAGAATGGTTCTATAGATTTTTCAGTATCTTTCATAAAAACAACAGGGGCCATGTGGCCCCCCTGTTCTGTCAGGCAGAGTCTGATGTTTTTGTTTTCCAGAATCCAGCTTTTTTGTCCTTTGATAATTTCTGATTTAATCATTGTTTATCTCCAGTATTTCTTTTATAAATCCTTTATCCTGGACAGGATCAAGTCCGCAAAGATTTGTAAGAGCGTTTTGAATTCCCATCTCTGCAACACCTTTCAGGAATGTTTCATCACCCCTAAAAGATTCTCCAGTCTGGTCTGATGCTGCAAATTCAAGAGCCGAAGAAAAAACATTGATTATTTCTCCAAATGGAAGACCATGTCTATTACATAAGCCCGCGGCTCCCAGAATCCTGTCATCACGACCAAGCTTTCTCGGCAAATCACGGCCAACTCTGAAAACAGTATCTCCCAGGACCTTATTCTGAAATCTGAAAAGCAGGTCATCAATATGCTCAACCAGGGTCTCTACATTAAAATCAGCTGGATATTCCTTTAGAAGAGCTGCAGCTGCTTCAATCATAGCCTTACGAACCTGAAGCTTTATCGAATCATCTTCCAGAACCTCTGCTATCAGCTTTCTTTGTGGATATTTCTCAAAGCCCAGATATGCTGATGCCGCATGTCCAAGATTATGAATAAACAGTTTCCTGTCGACCCATGCAGCTATATTTTCCACAGCCTTTATTTCAGGGAACTCCGGTACCGTATTTTTAAAGCCCTTTCTATCCAGTATAAGTGTATTATACTCTTCTGCATGAAGAACCAGTGGATCATCAGCAAGATCCGCTGCAGTCATAATAGGAACCATCTTGCCTATACTTGTTTCAATAAGTCCGGCTTCATCTCCTGACAACCCGTTTTCTCTAAACAGGTCCCTAAAGAAATCTGCTCCATTTCTTATGTTCTCTGCAATTATTATATCAAGAGGGGGTAAGGACTGCCTGATTCTAATTTTAATTCCTTCTGAAATTAATGGAATAACTTTCGGCAGAGCAGCCTGTCCTACTGATGTTGCACAAATATCACTATTAACGAGGCAATTAATTATTTTATCTGTTTCTGAACTATAAACTGCTTCAATGTTTTTAACAAGAATTTCTTCATCAGCCTTGTTGCTTCTTTTAATTACAATTCGGTATTTCTTTTTTATATTAAGATCTTTAACCAGTGCAGCATTGGCATCTATAAAAGTAACACTCAAATTGTTGGATGAGAAAATATTGCCTATGAATGAGCGTCCAATATTTCCTGCTCCGAATATTACTGCCTTATTCAAAGCTCTCTCCTGTCTGTTGTTTATATTTTTCAAATAGAATTTTTAGTTTCTCCAGTTTCTCACCCTGTTTTTTTTCATAATAAACTCCCCCCTGATAGAGGCCGGTAAATCCTCCGGAAACAACCCCCCATGCAGCTGCCTGTTTAAGTGAAGGCTTTTTATTTATAATATTCTGAAGCTGCAAAGCTGTTGAAGCATAAACACCACCGGCAAAATTATCACCGCATCCGGTTGTATCTGCGGTAGATCCGGCAGGTAGAGCCCTCATATGATCTCCTGCACTTTCAGAAACAGGCATAGTAAAAACCCCCATTTCTTTAAAAAGAAGACCATCAGAATAACAGATAAGCTCTTCTGATCCATGAGTAATTATTACAGAGCGGACTCCTCTCTCAGCAAAGTAAACAATTGCCTCTTCTTTTGAATACAGCCCCGAGATCCTCCGGGCCTCTTCATTATCAGCAATAAGCAGATCTATCATTCGATAGTCCCTTTCTTCATCAACAAGAGGCCATGGCTTATCAGGATTAAGATTCTGATTCCTGAAGTCATAGACAGTATTTACAAAATTCAGACAGCCTGCTTCTTTCCCTTTTTTTACCAGAAAACTTAGATCATCATGAAGCCCCGGAGTCAGGGCTGTGCCGCCATAGATAAGAATGTCTGCATCAAAAAAAGAATCATCAATATCCCGTCCGGATAATTTTCCGGCAGCACCTATATAGTTTACAAAACTACGCTCTCCATTATTATCATTATATGAAGGATCAGACAGAACATCAGTGAATGATGTTTGCCCATCAAGTACAACATATCCACTCAAATCAATATCAAAAGAAGAAAGTTTTTCTGCAATATAACGGCCATTTTCATCATCTGCCCTGGCTCCTAAAAAACCGATACTGATTTCATTTCTGTCTATCATTTGGGTAATATTTATCAGAGCAACAATAGCCGGACCACCTACATTCTTGTCCGGTGATAATCCCCCTCCTGTTATCTCATTCAAAATATCTTTATATTTTTCACCCGATGATTTTTCCAGATCCTCGCCAAACACAAGGCCTCCGGTAATAATACCTGTGCCCATATTATTTCCTCGCGACCATTTTTTATATGCCTCAGATCCAAAATTTACTGGTGAGTAGAGATTATCGACCAATGAACATCCAAGCCCATTTATTCGCATCTATTTTACTCCCAGCATATTGGCGTAATCTCCAACAAGAAGCCTGTATGGCGCTTCATCTTCAATTATCTCCGGGAACCTCCCAGGGGCGTCATAAAACCTGTTATCCTTTGCATCATCATTGGTCATACTTACTTCACCGGCAATAACTATTCCACGTCCTTCTTCCGCATAAAACCGGTGATAAACTCCCGTCTGAAGAGTAATACTTTCTCCTGGAGAGAGAACAACCTTTCCGCCTGCCTCTACTTCCCTCTTGATACCATCAGTAAGAAAAACAACCGGCCCGTCTGTAAACTCTTCATTTCTATCTGAATTGCAGAGTTCAATAACAAGTCTGCCCCCTCCGCGGTTTATTATATCTTCTGTCTTACTCCAATGAAAGTGAAAAGGCGTTTCCTGATTTTCTTTTATTATCAAAACTTTTTCAGCATAGGGTTTTATATCAAAAAGATTATTTCCATTTCTTAACGTAATAAGAAGTAGCCCAGTGGACAGATAATCGCCACTGCCGAAATCTGTTAAATCCCAGCCAAGAGAACTATCGAAAATATTTTCACAATTCTTCTTATTCTGCTTCCAGTCTTCACCAGACCAGAAAGCCCAGGGAGGTAGAAGAAAATTATTCTTTTTTAAAATTACTTCCGCTTCTTTAATGTAGTTATTAATTTCACTTCTTTTCATCTATTTCTCCCCTAAAGGTTATATTTATCAATCTTCCGGGCCAAAGTTTTTCGGGTAATATCGAGAGCCAGAGCAGTCCTCGTTCTGTTCTGGTTGTTGGCGGATAATACTTTGCTGATTATCCGTTTTTCATGCAGATTCACTATCTTTTCGATGGTATCTTTCAAAGATTTTACATCGTCCAATGATTCAACCAGCTCCTGAGGTTCCGGAATAAAACCTCCCTGAAAATTGAAGGATTCTATCTCTGTCTCTTCGCACAGAAGAACCGCCTGATTCATCATATTCTGTAACTCACGGACGTTACCGGGCCATCTATATTCGTACAGACGTCTAAGAAGGGTATCATTGATTGAGAGTACTTTTTTATTGTAACGCTGATTGTATTGTTTCAGAAAATGAAACACGAGAAGCGGAATGTCCTCGGGTCTTTCCCTTAAGGGGGGAAGATGACAGGAAATCACATTCAACCTGTAATACAGATCATGACGGAACCTGCCGGTTTTTATCAGTTCTTTCAGACTTCTGTTTGTAGCGGCAATCAGCCTCACATCTACATGGACCTTCTTCGTTCCACCTACCCGTTCAAAACTACTTTCCTCAAGAACCCTAAGCAGCTTAGCCTGAACTTCCAAAGACATATCACCAATCTCATCCATGAAAAGTGTACCAGAATCGGCCAGTTCAAATTTTCCGATTTTCTGCTCTATTGCCCCTGTAAAAGAGCCTTTTTCATGACCGAACAACTCGCTTAAAAGAAGTGTATCAGAGAGAGCGGCGCAGTTTATACCTACGAAGTTTCCATCTTTTCGAATACAAGTAAAATGAATATATCTTGCCAGAACCTCTTTTCCTGTACCGCTTTCACCGGTTATTAAAACTGTGGCAGGAGTGTTTTTTATTTTATCCGCAACTTTTAATACTTCTTTCACCACCGGGTTATCAGTAATAAAATCATGGGTAAATACACTGTTAAGAAGGGCCTTTTTGAGATAGGTATTTTCACTCCTCAAATTTTTAATTTCAAAATTTTTCCTGACAGTGTCCAAAAGTTTATCATTATCAATAGGTTTAAGAATATAATCGGAAGCTCCTTCCTTCATTGCCTTTACACTACTGTCAATACTGCCATGTCCTGTTATTATCAGAATAACGATCTCCGGTTCTGCATATTTAAGTTCTTTAAGAAGATCAATTCCATCACGTTGACCTTTCAGTCTGATATCCAGGAGAGCAATATCAATTTTATTCTCCCTGACAATAGTAACTGCTTCTTTAAAGTTTTTTGCAGAAAATACTCTGTAACCTTCCCTCTTAAAGAGTTTCTCAAGACCATATCTGATCCCTTCTTCATCATCTACGACCAGGATGCTTTTTTTATCCCTTAAAGAAGTTTCCATTTATAATCCTCAATATTTAACAATAAAAATTTACTTAACATTTTCACTAACCGGAATTGTAAGAGTAACTGTAGTACCAAAACCCTTTTTACTCTTTACGTCTATAGTCCCCGAATTCTTATTTATTATACCATATACAATAGACAATCCCAGCCCCGTTCCTTTTCCATTTGCTTTCGTGGTAAAAAATGGATCAAAAATATGAAGCATTGCTTCTTCATCTACTCCTGTGCCTGTATCCTTTATTCTAATACAGACTTTTTTTCTGTTTTTATGTAGATGCGTTTTGATATTAATTTTTCCATTCCCATCAATAGCCTGGATAGAATTCTGAACCAGGTTTATTATCACCTGCTTGAGCTCATTACTACTGATAATTGCTGTCGGCAAATTGGTTTGAAATTCATTAATTATCTCAACTCTTTTTTCCTTTTCCAGACCATAATTAATCAGTCTTATAACGTCGGAGATACAGGCATTTATTTCTACTCCTTCATTTTTATCCAGTTCAGATGAAGAGAAATCGAGAAGTTCACGAACAATTTTCGCGATCCTTCGGGTTTCCTGTTCTATCCAGCGCAGAGATGTTCTGGTCTCTTCATTATTTTCCTCGGCGAGAAGATTCTGAACATTGGTCATTATAGAGCCTAAAGGATTGTTTATCTCATGAGAGACTCCAGCTGAAAGCATACTGAGAGAAGACAGTTTTTCAGCTTGAAAAATTTTCCCCTCCAGTTCATATTTTCTGCTTACATCATTTATTTCAAGTACGCATTGACCGTTTTTACCACTTCTAACTGCATAAAGAGGATATAATTTTATCTCATAAACAATGGATTTGGTTCTTTTAATTTCAGACCAGGAACTTTTTTTCCCGGAAATAATATTCCTTATGTTTTTGATAACAGATTTATCAATAACATCAATAGATATATCTCCAATGTATTTCCCCCAAATATCAGTTTCTTCCTTTCTAAAATTTTCAAGAAAAAAACTGTTCACCTTTTCAATGGTAAGCTCATTACTAAGGACCACAATTCCAGCCCGAAGAGAATGAATTATCTTTTCGTTATAATCCTTGAGTAAAGTAATTTCATTTATATACTTTTCCATGGATATTTTATCCTGGTGAAGCTGCGAGGCCATTTCATTAAATCCCTGTAAAAGAGAGCCAACTTCGCTTCCTGAATTAGAGATAACCTTTACATTAGACTGGCCCTTACGGATACCCTCCATGGCTCCGATCAATCTGCTTATAGGCTGGGTTATCCTTCCTGACAAGTAAAAACTCAAAATAATAGTAAATAGTCCAACAACAAAAGAAACAGATAGTAAAATTTTATTAATTCTTGAAAGGATACTTAAGTAAGGTTCATTGGAAATAAGAAGAATCAGGAAAAAGTCTTCTTCTCCATCAGCCTTTTGCAGTTTTCCTAATTTCTGAAAAGCAGCATTAAAACTCCCTTCCTCCAGTTCCAGATTATAGGCTTCTTTATATGGAATATCCGGAAACCGGGGGTTTAAAAAATCCTTAAATATGTCTTCATTTAGAAACCTGCCTGATCCCAGATCACTGTAGGTCGCAAGGAAAACTACAGACCTCTCCTGGAGGGGAAGATTTCTATAAAATTTCTCATCTATACGTTTAAAAATAAAAAACTCCAGAATATCCTTATCTACATACTTAAGAGTGCCTACCAGATAAACATTGCCGTCGATCTCTCTCAGTTCTATATATGGATGGTCTTTGCGAGACTCCATCTTTTCCAAATCTTTAGAGGAAAAAGATACATTTCCTGATGAAATGTATTCATTCAGGCCACTGGATTGTTTTTTTAATATAATTGAATCAATTCCAGATAACAGAAGGATCTCTTCAAACCAATCTTCAAGAATATTTCCAGTATAGAATAGCTGCGGATTTCCAGTCAGAGCATTATATTTTTCATCTTTATTGATCCTTATAATGGTTTTCCAAAGAGTTCTTACCCAGGAATTGTAATTCTCGTACACTGCACTTGCTTCTATTTCAAGTTCCGCTCTCGCATCTGCCTCATTATTTCGGGTAATAACACCCGTAACAAGAAAGATAGTAAGGGTGGATTGAAAAATGACAACGCCTATAAAAAAAACCAATGTCCTTGAAAAAAGCTTCATACCGGTATTATATCAATTAACCATCTCAGACCCAACAATCAGGTTAACGACTTCTTCTGTAGTGGTTTCTTTTTTAATAAGATCACCAACCTTTTCTCCTCTCCGCATGACTATGATCCGGTCGGCAACCTCAAATACATCTCGCATCTGATGACTGATCAAAATAATAGCAAGACCATGATCTTTGAGGGAATTCACAAGATCCAGCACCTGCTTCTGCTGGGCCACCCCCAGAGCTGCTGTGGGTTCATCCATTATAAGTACCTTTGCATTCCAATAAATAGACCTGGAAATTGCAACAGCCTGTCTTTGCCCTCCGGAAAGAGTTCGTACATTATTCTTCAAAGATGGAATCTTAATATCCAGTTTTTTAAGTATCTTTATAGATTCGTCATACATATAATCATGGTCAAGAACAGAAAGAAATCCAAATTTCTTTTTTGTTTTTTCTCTGCCAAGAAAAATATTGGAGTATACATTCAGATTCTCTGCAAGAGCAAGATCCTGATAAATGGTCTCTATTCCAGAAGCAAGAGCATCCATAGGAGTATGAATTTTTGCTTCCTCCCCTTTATAGAAAATAGTACCACCATCGGAAGGATAAACTCCTGATATCATCTTTATAAGTGTTGACTTACCAGCTCCGTTATCCCCAAGTATGGCAACAACCTCTCCTTCACTTACACCAAAACTCATCTTATCCACGGCTACAAGGCCGCCAAATCTTTTTGTTATATCCTTTGTCTCTATTAAATAACTCATTTATTTACTCCTTGTATGTCAGCTCAGGAAAGAATTGATCTATAAGTACTGCAGATACAAGAATAACTCCTACAATAATATATTTATCGAAGGTCGGAATTCCCATTATCCTTAATCCCGTTTCCAGTACAGCAATTATTAAACCACCCAAAATGGTTCTCCAAACAGTACCTTTACCTCCGTAAAGGCTGGCTCCGCCAATAACCACTGCAGCAATGGAATCAAGGAGAGAAGATGCTCCTGCATCCGCTTTTCCTGTTACATATTTAAGTACATATAAAATACCAGCCAGAGATGCCAGAAAGGAAGAAAGCATATATATCTTAACAATATGCCAATTAACATCTATTCCTGACCTTATTGCCGCATCCTTATTACCACCAATAGCATATGTATGTTGTCCGAATTTAGTCCTGCTAAG
>CBDVAD010000085.1:0-10777 GCA_965371875.1 uncultured bacterium | reverse complement strand
AATTAATTACTGGCCCAGTAAGCGTCAGCAACCTTATCCAGATTTGCAAGAACTTCATCTATGGAATCGGGATTTATCATAAACCTGGCAAATTCGTCTACTGCCACTTCACAGATTGGTGTCGGAGTAGCTTCCCAGTACCTGTTTATAAGTCGATATTTTTCATTTGCAATTGAATTTAAAATATCTACCTTTACCTGAGGAAGGAAATCAGCATTGGATTTGGGATTTGCAGGATAGGATTTAAGAGTTTCTGCAAATGCAGCATTTCCTTCAGGGCTCATCCAGTAATCTGCCAGTTTAAGAGTATCTTCTTCATTGGCAGCATTTTTGCTGATCAGCATTGGAGTAATTTCAAGGATAACATTCTTTCCTGCTGCAGGATTATGAGAAGGGAAAATAAATGCACCGATTTTATCTTCCGGTACGCCATTTGCAGTTAAAGTTGCAGCAAAGTACCATGTCCCAAATAGGGCCATGCCTACATCACCCTGGTTAAAATCTCTGGCACCACCGGACCATACATCATATCCTGGTTCCGCAAAATATCCTTTACGAATCAAATCACCCCATTTTTCAAAAGCTTTTTTAACTCTTGGATCGGAATACTTTACTCTTCCTTCACAAAGGTCCACGTACAGATCAGGATCTTCACCAACTATCATCTCCTCAAACATGATAAAGGTTGGCCATCTGCCTTCTACTGTAGACATCATTGGTGTCACATCATTTGCTTTGAAGGTTTCACAAATTTCAATAAATTCATCCCATGTGTCAGGAGCTGTAAGACCATATTTTGCAAATACTTCCTTATTATACCAGACAACCCAGTATTCCGAAGTGACAGGGAAGCCATAGGAAGTTCCATCAAAGGTAAAAGCATTTCGCAGATCACTACCGAATTCACTCTCATGTTTGTCCCAAAGGGAACCAAGATCCTTGAGAACATCCTTGTCCGCCAATTCCTTCATCCTGTAGGTAGACCACCATGTAAAAAAATTCGGAGCTTCATCTGTAACAAGAGACGATCGAACCTGACTCATATAAATATCAGTCGCAGGAAAAGCAGTATTGGTAAAACCTATACCGATCGCTTCCATACTCGCAGCTGAAAACTTATCAAAAAGGGGCCCCCAGCTTGGCGATCCGGATTTGTCATGCATTAGAATCAATTCTGCCTTCTCCTCTGCAGCTTCCTTGCCTCCACCTGCGAAAACCATCCCGGTAGCTGAAATCAAAAACAGCCCGATGATAGCGATAGCAATAAACATTTTTCTTGTAATCATTACACTCTCCTCTTCTAAAATATATTGATGCTTACAATATTTATCCTATGGAATTTTCCTTTTGTCAAGTTTTTTAAGTAAAATTTATACATTTTTGTATCAATTTTAGTATATAAATTAAGTCAATTTTACTAAACTATACGCTTAGATTGATTATTTTAACTAATAAATCAAAGAAAATAAACATTTCATCCTACTGTCATAACCATACAAAAACATATATCTCTTATTAACTCTTTGTATAGTAAAGAATTAAAGTCTATCTTATTAAAATCTATAAATTTTAATAAAATGTTGTACCAAAAAGAATCATATGTTAAAGTTATAAATAGAAATTACAATTTTAACTGGGATGATCAATGGTAAAAACTAAATTAAAAGATGTCGCCCTGGATGCCGGAGTTTCGATCGCTACGGCATCTCTGGTTCTTTCCGGTAAGGGAAATATCTCAAAAGATGTCAGCCGGCGAGTCATGGATTCAGCCCTGAAATTGGGATACTCACGAACCCTTTCCCAGCGTATTACAAAAAAATCCCACAGATTAGTAGTATTGACCTATGTAACACCGGAATGGAGCTACGTATGGGATCTGACTACACCTATTATTACAAAACTTGAAAAAATAGCCATCGAAAAAGGATATTCTCTTACTATACAACCGGTCACAACCAACACTACCTCAGAAGAACTATACCAGATGATCATTCGTCATAAAACAGCAGGACTGGCCTCCATACATTTCGTTGATAAAGACCTTTTTTCACGATTGGAAAAGCATGATATTCCTGTAATAATCATTAATAACAGCTGTTATCAGAATCAATTCCATTCGGTTTGTGTTGACGATTTCCAGGGAGCGTATGACGGAGCATCCCATCTAATGGAGTTGGGACATAAAAACATTTTATTTGTCGAATACTTGCGGGCAGGAGAATCAAATGTCATCGTGGACAGATTTATAGGATTCAAAAAAGCTGCTGACGAGCATGAAATCCACTTTCCAGATGAGAATCGTATTACTGTCCCTCTCTACAATACAAAAGGATTTGCAAGATTATTAGCCCCTTTTTTCAAAAGACCAAAGAATAAGCGACCGACGGCAATATTTGCCCATGATGATCGTTTCGCGGCAGTGACAATGACGATACTCACTGAACTGGGACTCTCCGTTCCCAGGGATGTCTCCATTATTGCTCCGGGAGACGTACTGAATTACGATCTCCCGTACACGCCCAGAATTACTACCATGAAGATTGATTCGGAAATGCTGGGGACGGTAGCTGGAGATCATCTGATAAAAATAATTAAAAAGGAATCAGATATCTACGGTTTCAAGGTTCTCCAGAGGCTTATTGACAGAGGGTCGTGCAGATCTATATTAAAAGAAACAAATCAATAATCAATCTCCAATCAAAATTCTTCAGACAATCCTGGAGAACTACTCATCTACTGAATATCCCCGCCAAATATTCGCCTGGAGAAACTCCATACACCCTTCGAAACCTCTTAATGAAATAAGAAATATCTTCAAACCCGGAGAGGACAGCCGCTTGTGATACAGACATACCTTTGTTCAGACAAAGAATACTGTTTTCCATTCTCAGATTATTTATGTACTCATTAAAGGTTACACCTGTCCTGGTTTTAAACTTTCTGCAAAAATGGTAGCGGCTGAGATGAACAACAGAGGCGGCATCATCCAATGAAATTCTGGAATGGAAGTTCATCTCTGAGTAAGAAATAATTTTTCGGAGAAAAGGATCTGCCTGATACCATGGAGATTGTTCATTACCACTCTCTAAAATCTCATCAAACAGCTTCAACAAAGTAGAAGTCTGAAGAAACCCCTTCTCTGTTAGAAGAAAATCCAAAAGATCTTCTATACTTTTTTTATGCCTGCTTTCCACAATAACAGGCTGATGATTCCTCTTCAGGTAGTTCTCTATATTCTGACCGTTCAGGAAAGATAAAAGATTTAATCCAATATGCCAAACCTTAATCTCTCCGCCATTTCCTGAGATATTGTAAGAGTGCAGAACATTAGGCTGAAAAAGAATAAAAGAACAATTATTCAAAATGATTTTATGTTCGTCTACAATTAGATATCCTTCCACATTTTTACATAGATTTATCTCCAGACTACTGTGATAATGCATTCTTATAACAGCATCTTCATGAAAGGTTCTTTGATGGAATTGTATCGGCATTACTTCAGACAGCCCTCTTTCCTCAAATTTCACCCCAATTGGTTCTTGTGTCAACATAGTTATAAAATAACCCAAAAGAGCAATATTGTCATAGATTACAGCAATAAAATCATACTTATAATTCATAAAACAGCAATACAATAGTTAAAAAGGGGGAAACCATTATGGCTACAACATTTTCACCGGATTATACGAGAATAGTATCTGCAGCGCAAAACAAAAAAACAAAGGGTATCCCATTATACGAACATGATATAAACCGGACTGTTATGGGAGCCCTCCTGCAAATGGATCTTCATGCCATGTATGAAAGCAGGGATCCAAAGATTCTGGATAAAATGTTTAAAACTATTACGGATTTCCACATTGATCATGGTTACGATACATACTCATTCGAAGGCTGCTTTACTGAAATTGTCCAGGGAGGAAAAGGATTAACCGGACAGGCTGGAAGTATTACTAATACCAGAAAAGATTTTGAAGCCTATCCATGGGATTCTTTAACTGATAACTACTTCCAAAAATTCGATATATATTTCAATGCAATCCGCAATACCCTTCCTGAAGGAATGAAAATCGTAGGAGGAGTAGGTAATGGAATATTTGAAACAATACAGGACTTTGTCCCCTTTACAGACCTTGCCTATCTGGAAATGGATGATCCGGAACTTTTTACAGACCTATGGATCAGGGTTGGAGATGCACTGAACAACACATGGAAACACTTTCTGGATGAATATAGTGATATACTTGCAGTTGGCCGATTTGGCGATGATCTGGGATTCAAAAGTGCCCCACTTCTAAACCCCAAAGTAATAATTGAACATATTTTACCTCAGTATAAAAAAATAGTTAGTGAAGTCAAATCCCGTGACATCCCATTCCTGCTTCACTCCTGTGGACATATTTTTAGTGTCATGGAAGAGATAATAGAGACAACAGGAATAGATGCAAAACACTCCAATGAAGATACCATAGCACCCTTCAGCAAATGGGTTGAAGATTATGGAGACAGAATAGGAAACTTCGGAGGGCTGGACATGGATGTAATCTGCCGCAGCCAGGAAGAAGATTTACGAAAATACATAAGAAAGAATATTGAACCCCTTATGGATTTTAATGGAATTGCAATAGGATCAGGAAATCAGATAGCAGATTATGTTCCTCCTGAAAACTTCCAGGTTATGGTAGATGAGGTGCGAAAAATCCGCGGATTTTAATCCGCGGGAATTAATTTACCGGATATATTACCCAATAAGGGCAACAACATCTCCATCAGCTACCTGATCACCAAGTTCAACAAGAATATCATTAACAATGCCGCCTGTTTTAGCGATAATGTCCATCTCCATTTTCATAGCTTCAATAACAATTACAATATCAACCTCAGAAACATGATCTCCTGGTTTTGCTATAATCTTAAAAACTTTTCCATGCATTGGAGACTTAAGTTCAGCCCCCTCCCCGGATTTTACCGAATGATCATGAGCTTCACTATCTTCAATTGCTGTAGAGTAGGTTTTTCCATTTACAATAGTATTTTCACCATCGATAGATATTTTGTATTTTTTCCCGTCGACAGTTACTGAGTAATGACCACTGCCCACCACTGCCGAACCGGAGGATACTGTTTTCTCTTTAAGACGAATACCAAGTTCTGCATCACCCTTAAGAAAGGTAATACCCTTCTCCTTACAGGTCGCAGCAATAAAGATGTTTTCGTCAGTAATTTTAAGGCCGGCATCTTTAAGAGCTTTTTTGGCAGGAGCAATACCTTTGCTGTCGTCAGCATCATTGATCTCAAGTACCTTTTTAGTAGTAGGTTCAAGTCCAAGTTGTTCTGTAGCAAGTTTGACAATTTCCGGATCCGGTTCTACAGGAGTCTTACCAAAATATCCAAGAACCATTTTACCGTAACCATCCGCAATTTTTTCCCACTCACCAAGCATTGTGTTGTTAAAGGCCTGCTGAAAATAGAACTGGGAAACAGGAGTTACAGAAGTTCCATAACCGCCTTTTCTTACCACTTCCCCCATTCCACTCATAATTTCCTGATAGCGGTCCATAAGATTATTATCCCGAAGCATTTGAGTGTTGGCTGTCAGTGCACCCCCGGGCATAGGGCTCCATGGAATAAGAGGTTCAACCATTGTAGCTTCCGGTGGAAGAAAGTATTCTTTCATACACTCCTTAAAAACCTTTTCAGCATTAAGAATTTTATCAGGGTCAATGCCAAGGTCATAATCTGTATCACGAAGTGCATGCCACATTGTAAGTACATCAGGCTGACAGGTCCCTCCGGATGCGGGAGCAAGGGAGAGATCAATCTGATCTGCACCGGCTTCTATCGCTGCTATATAGGCAGCAACAGCAATTCCAGCTGTATCATGAGAATGAAAGTGAATTATTGTTCCTTCCGGAAGCATTTTTCTTGCTGCTTTAATGGTTTCATATACTTTTCCCGGAGTCGCAGTTCCTGAAGCGTCCTTAAAGCAGACAGAGTCGTATGGAACCTCTGCATCCAGAATATCTTTTAATGTTTTTCCGTAAAATGCAGCATCATGGGCGCCTGTACAGCCTGGAGGCAGTTCCATGAGTGTAACACAAACCTGATGTTTAAGCCCCGCATCGACTATAGACTTACCGCTGTATATAAGATTGTTTACATCATTGAGAGCATCAAAGTTACGAATAGTTGTAACACCGTGTTTTTTAAACAGATCTGCATGCAGCTTGACAATATCACTTGACTGGGATTCAAGACCTACAACATTGTTACCCCTTGCAAGGGTCTGAAGGTTTGCATTTGGAGCTGCCCTGCGAAAAGCATCCATCATATCAAAGGCATCTTCATTGCAGTAAAAATAGAGTGACTGAAATCGCGCGCCGCCGCCGGACTCAAAGTAGTCAATACCTGCGTCAACCGCCGCTTCTACTGCAGGAATAAAATCTTTTGTCAGAACTCTTGCTCCATAAACAGACTGAAATCCATCCCGGAATGCAGTACACATAAAGTCAATTTTTTTCTTAGCCATTTTTTTGCCTCAACATTAAAATTTTTTTTATAGTTAATTACTCAAATTCTACCTTACAAAATAGGACCATAAAACACCTGCAGCTATTGCCGAACCCAATACCCCTGCAACGTTTGGTGCCATTGCATGCATAAGAAGGTGATTATGGGGATCATTTTTCTGTCCCACATGCTGAACAACACGTGCAGAGTCGGGAACTGCCGAAACTCCGGCGGCGCCAACAAGGGGATTAATTTTTGTTTTAAGAAAGAGATTCATAAATTTAGCAGCCAAAACTCCACCCGCAGTTGCTATACAGAATGAAAGTGCTCCCAATCCAAAAATCATCATCGACTGTTTTGTTAAAAACGTATCAGCCTGGGTGCTCGCTCCTACAGAGAATCCAAGGAGAATTGTTACTATATCTATAAGAGATGTACGGGCTGTCTCAGCGAGTCTCTCTGTTACCATACTCTCTTTCAGGAGATTTCCAAAGAAGAGCATTCCAACCAACGAGAGTGAACCTGGAACAATCAATGCTGCAACTAAAAATCCAATAATTGGAAAAAATATTTTTTCGCGCTGAGAGACAACGCGGGGAGCTTTCATTTTAATAAGACGCTCTTTTTTTGTAGTGAGCAAGTTCATTATTGGCGGCTGTATTACCGGCACAAGCGCCATGTATGAATAAGCTGCAATCGCAATCGCACCAAGAAGTTCCGGTGCTAGTTTTGATGCCAGAAAGATTGAAGTAGGACCATCGGCTCCGCCTATTATGCCAATTGCACTGGCCTGTTCCGGACTAAAACCAAGATACAACGCACCAATAAGAGTTGCAAAAATTCCAATTTGGGCAGCCGCACCAAGAAGAATCAGTTTTGGATTTGCAATCATTGTAGAAAAGTCTGTCATTGCACCGATTCCAAGGAAAATCAGTGGTGGAAAAATCCCTTGCATGACTCCATAGTAGATGTAACTGAGCACACTTCCTATATCGTATACACCCAGCGGCATACTTGCAATTGAAGGGATGTTACCAACAATTGCTCCAAAACCAATAGGAAGAAGCAGAAGGGGTTCATAGTTTTTAACAACCGCAAGGGTAACAAAAATTATACCTACGATTATCATAATTAAGTTTCCCCAGGTCATAAGAGCAAATCCGGTAGTTCCTAAAAAGTTCTGTAATATATCCATAACCCTTCCTTTAACTATCTGAATTCGTTAAATGACTGTGATTTGCAAAGGCAATAGCTGCAATAAGACCTTCATCGATATCTGACTTTCTTTGCTTTGCAACCGGTTTCTCTTTTTCAGGATGAAATTTTGCAAGCACTTTTAAAAGCAAGGGAAGAAGCGCTACAATACTTGATATCAGAGTCAGAGCTACAATGACTATGACCATTCCTGCGAGGGCTAACTCAAAACCCTTTCCGGTAATAATATTCTGGTAACTAACTGCCAATTCACCCATAAACATTCCTTATTTGGTCAAGTTTGATAATTACTTAAATAAACAAGCAGATTGTATAGATAAAATGATATAATTAAAAGAGAAAGGGTCATAGAAAGATCTAATGCATCGATCACTTTTTTGACTATGAAATGAAAAAATAGTTATTCAGGTTAGACTTTTTCGTGCAGCAACAGGTTTCAGCAATTGATAATAACAGAACTGGCCAGTACAATATCACCTTTATTGACACCCAGATCCTTCGCAAGAATATGACATTTTGCCTTTAACAGAAAGAAAACAGGCCTGTCACTACCAGACAGTCCTTCGTAATTGCCCTGCCCCTTACTGATAATCATATCTGAAGTTTCAAAATGATCCAGAAATTCCCTGCTGCATCGGTCTGGTATAATCGCCGGAGCTGAACTCCCGGAAGATATTAGCTCCGCAACGGTATCCAGGCAGGAATCAATAGCGTCCTGCATGGTAACATCGTTTATTACAGGAACATCTCTTACAACATAGGTAACGGGCTTACCCAATTCCTCAATAAGAAGTCTGTCAAAAACAGATTCTCCTGAATTGTCACCCAGATAAAGGACAGATTCAGCATTTCCAAGGCTCATCCGGAACTCCTTGTAATGGAATATTCCAAAGTCCTGATTTAATATTGCCTGAACATCTTCAGCAATATTAAATTCATGCCCCACTCCAAAATCTATAACATTGCCTGCTATAGCTATTCTTACAGCAGTCAGAAGTCTGTCATCCGATTCCTCAATAATTCTCTTTAGTTCAGGGTAAAGTGATTTTGCCTCATTTATTGTTTCTTTTTTAATAGTTTCATAGGGATCATCAACCCCGGTTATCTCCCGGATTTTGTTATAGATAAGATCTCCTGTAGCAGGAGGACTGCTCTCCAGGGGAATATCTATTATCATAGCCCCAACTTCATCCAGCAGTTTTTTTATACCTGCTTCATCTATGCCAGCAATCCTGCCAGCCCTAAGAGCCTGATCCATAAAACAGGGAATACAATCAAGATAAGTTTTCATCAATCACCCCATCCTGTCTCATGTTATCCGGATGAAGAATCCCGGCGTCCTCTTTCTGATACCGAATGCAGCTGTTCCAGTCGCCTTTGCAGTAGGAAGTAATATACTTCTCTTCCAGCAAACCTTTTTCATAAACAACTTTCATAGGGCAAACCTGGAACCACTTACATTCATTAATCATATAACTACCAGCTTTGTTTTTTTCTAATATCTTCCGCTGCAAGAACAACTATGTTTGCCGCAGGATAAAAAGACTGATGCGGCTGGGAGGCATAGCTTAAAGCAGAAAGCTCTTCTACAGTACTTTCCTTCTGGATAGAAAATGTAAGCAGATCAATTCTACCCACTACAGGTTCCTCACTTACAATTTGAGCTCCCAGAATACGATGGGTAGCTTTATCTGCTACAAGCTTCATTCTCTTCTTTTTAGCACCAGGCATAATGGGGAATTTAGTGGTAACTTCACTAAAGCCGCAGATTATATCATACCCGGCAGCTTCAGCTGCTTTTTCTGACAGCCCTGTTCCACCAATAAAGTACTTACCAACCTTTGTGGCAGCTCCATTATAAAAACCGGGATATGTTCTGTTCTGACCATTTAGATTAAAACCAAGGACCTTTGCCATAGGCACAGCATTTGTAGCCAGCTTACCGGATATAGCTTTTTCGGTAATTCCACTCTTAAACTGAGTACAATCACCAACAGCATAGATATCTTTAATACTTGTTTCCATCTTCTCGTTTACAATAATGCCATCCCGGCCAAGATTCATACCACTATCTTTTACCAGAGATACTTCGGGACGCATCCCTGCTGCAAATATTACAACTCCGGAAGAACCTTCTGCATCACCTGCCTCAAACTTAATAGTACTGCCATCATCCAGAAGAACTTCTTCAACATGCTCACTACCTTTAAGTTCGATCACTTTGGAGTTTAATCTCAGTTTAATCCATTCACGTTCAAGTTCGGTGCTTAAAATACCGGACATATCAGTGTCCACGAGATTTGGAAGAACAGACTCTCCCATATCTACTAACTCTACAGCAACTTTACGATAACTGAAAGCCTGAGCCAGTTCAACACCAATTGCCCCTGCACCAACAACAACTGCTCTTTTTAATCCCTTATCTACAAGCCCCTGAATCCATTCCAGATCAAGTTGTGTTTTAAATCCGCCAACACCTTTAAGATTATTCCCTGGTATAGGTGGAATAAAAGGAACAGCCCCTGTTGCAATAATAAGTTTCTCAAAAGCAATTTTAGACTCATCTTCAAAAGTGAGAACTTTATTTTCAAAATCTATATTTTTTACACTATTTCTTATTAGATCAGCTCCGGCATCTACTACAAGGCTGTCACTTTTAAAAGTTTTCTCGTTCTCAATTAACCCCTCAATAGCATAAGGGAGGGCACAATAGACCATACTGTAATCTTCCGGTCGTATTATTGCTATTTTATTACTGCTTCCCAATAGCTTTGCAAAAGTAATACCGGCAGGACCACCACCGATAACTGCAATTTCATATTTTTCCATTCTATTTGTAAATCCTCTATAATCTGATAAAATTTCGCTCTTCACCTTTTGACCATTCGTCAATAAGAGCAGGGAAACTATTTTGAAGTTTTTTAATGCTCTCTTCTATGGAACCTTCTTTAATTATGATACAAAGAAATTTCTTCTTTACTCTTTTTAAATTTGGACCAAATACTCTGGAAACAGACATAGTAACACCCTCTTTTTTGAGTTGTGTCCAGCC
>CBDVAD010000084.1:0-10796 GCA_965371875.1 uncultured bacterium | reverse complement strand
GCGGAGTTTCTGAGAACAGAGGAAGGAGAATTCCCCCTGATGTAATCATCATTACATTCAAAACAAGATCCGGTTTTGAATCTGTCACCTCACAGAAAATTTTGGCTGATGCTGCCTGCGGAATCGCTATTTTTTTGTTCCGGTACATTCTGGAAATCAGCGAAATCGATTTATATTCGAAATTTTTTGAGAATTTCAAAAAAGGATCCAGTAACCCGGGAGTTAATTCCAGTATTGCCATTAATTACTTCCCTGGATATGAAAACTATCCACAGGTACTATTCCTGTTGGTATATAGTCTCCAAGAATAGCAGAAAATCCTGCCATAAATGATTCGTATCCGGTTCCATATACAGCAACTGCAGAATTGATCCACGATTCCTCCAGCAGGTACACAGGTGTCAGTGTTGAGATTACAGTGACTTGAATATCCATGTCTTCAAGGGTTTTGAGCATTTTAAGACCGAATTTATTTGCCAGACAAAAAATAATTCTGTCATAATTTTTCGCTTTGGATTTAAAGTCAGCAAGAAATCTCATTTCTGATTCTTTTTCAGGTACGAAGGGGAAATAATATGTTGAGACGTCCCCGATTCTCTTTTTGCCTTCAGTGAGGAATACTCTGTAAGGTGCTGCCAGGAGTATTGTACTGCTATCTTCAATTTTCACAGGCAGAAGTTCATTTCTTATAATACTAACACTTCTAAATGCCTGATCCAGAAAAAAATTACCCCCTGCAGGGTTAGGTATATCGTTGGATATTTTCTCGATATCCGGATATAGGGCTACAGCATCATCCCTTTTTAGATATGCGAGTTTTGTTCTTAATATTCTCTTTACCGATGAAGTAACAATGACTCTGAAAGTTTCATCTTTCTGCAGCTTTTTATAAAGGTAATCCCATATATCCTGGTAGGTAGATGTGGTTCTTGATATCATAACTATATCATTCCCTGCTACAATGGCTGAATAACACGCTTCTTCTATACCTCTGGAACCTGTAACCGCACCCTCCATTACCATATCATCAGTAATTATTATTCCTTTGAACCCAAGTTGATCCCTCAGTATCTCTGTAAGAAAGTAACGGGATCCGGAGGCAGGAATATTATTGCCTGTTATTTCAGGGAATGAGATATGCCCACTCATAATTGCAGGAATACCGCGTTTAATTAGAAAGCGGTATGGTAATAGCTCCCTGTTCCAGAGAGTATAAAAATCTGCAGTAACTTCCGGCAGCATACCATGGGAGTCTCCTTCTGCTGCTCCATGTCCCGGGAAGTGTTTTGCTGTACTGATAACTCCTGTACTTTCCTGACCCTGAAAAAACGATGTTGACAGAGCTGCTGTATCCATTGGATTTGATGAAAATGCCCTTGGGCCAATTACATCTGCATCAGGATTTGTATAAATATCGACAGTTGGAGCAAAGTTCATGTTTATACCAAGTGTTTTTAACTCCTGACCGATAAAAGAACCAGTTTGATATGCATCTTCCGGCATGCCTGTTGCCCCTATGCTCATATTACCGGGAGTTATTGATGTTTTACCTTTAACATGCCGGACCCATCCACCCTCCTGGTCTGTTGCTACGAACAGAGGGATTTTAAGGGGGTTTCCGGCAGCTGTCTTTTGCATAAGAGAGATGCTTTTCCCAAGTCTTTCCAGTTCAGATACATTCCATCCGAATATCTTTACCCCTCCAATTTTTTTTTCACTTATCCATTCAAGTATTTCAGGAGACGGGTCAAGTCCGAAGTATCCCAGAATCAGGATCTGGCCCAGAAGGTCTGTGTCATCCATGGCGGATATTATTTCATTAAGCAGAGTATCCGGTCCGGTTTCATCAAAAAATCCGGGAAGGGCGGAGATTATGCAGGGAAACAGGAGGAGCAAAACAACAATTAATGTTTTTAATTTTTTCATCCCATCCCCATTGATATCCGTAGGGGCGAACGGCCGTTCGCCCCTACGGTTTTACAAATGTTATACGTATCGCATCCCTTTTATATCATCGATATGCTGGGTAGCACAATGGGTGGCGACTGCTCCTTCTCCGGCTGCTACAATAAGCTGTCTAAAAGGTGTTGCCCTGAGATCTCCTACGGCATACAAGCCGGGTATTTCTGTTTCCATCCTCTGGTTGGTAAGTACAAAACCGCCTTCATCTTTTTTTACATCAGGAATCAAAGCTGTTTGGGGCAGAGAACCTATAAAGATAAAAACAGCATCCATTTTTTCTTCCTTAACTTTTCCTGTTTTTGTATTCTCAAAAACAACACTTGTTACTTTGAAGTCTCCCTTTATCTCTTTTACTACAGTGTTAAATCTAACATCGATTTTTTTATTGTTAAGAACTCTTTCTGCCAGAGATTTCTGGGCTCTGAATCGGTCTTTTCTATGTACCATCACAATTTTAGAGCTCAAATTTGATAGAAATGATGCTTCATCACAGGCTGAATCACCCCCGCCGACAACCAGGATTTTTTTGTCCCTGAAAAATGGACCATCACAGGTAGCACAGTAAGAAACACCACGTCCGCTAAACTCTTTTTCGCCTGTTACATCCATCAGTCGGTGTTTTGCTCCAGTGGCCATGATCACAGCAAGGGCAGTAAAATTCCCTTTGGGTGTACTTATGTGGAACAAGTCTCCATCTTTTTTTATTTCTGTTGCAGAGGCTGTAATAAATTCAGCTCCGAAGGCTTCTGCCTGTTTTTCCATATTTTGGGAGAAATCGAAACCTGATATTGCCTCGGGTATACCTGGATAATTTTCAAGATCACTAATATTAAGCGCCTGACCACCAGGAGCCATCTCCTCTATAACCAGTACCTTTAGATTTGATCTTGCTCCGTACTGTGCAGCGGCCATTCCGCCTGGACCACCACCTATAATAATCAGATCTTTATCTGCTTTCATCAATTGCCTCCATCTTACTAACAGATACAATATAAGAAAAAGACTATATAGAGTCAACAGTGACAGTTAGCAGTTATCAGTTAACAGTGAGCAGAATCTGATTACTATTTGTTAAATTTCAGGGAATAAAAGAAAAGTTGAATATTTCTGAAGCAGAAACAGATTTTGCCCTGTATGTATAGGTATAAATCTGATAAAATGAAGGAGTTATGAGTATGAGTGAAATGGTAGATGTTATTAGCAGCGAGTTTGAAGAAGCTATGGAGATAAAAAATCCTAAATCTCTCCATCGGGGGATATTTCTTCTCCTCTCTTCGATAGTCACAGGAGAAGAACACGCTCTTGCGCATAATGATTTAAAATCCTCAATTACAGCCTTAAATCATAATGTCGAACTAATTGCCCTTCGCATGGAAGAGGGGTTCAAACGGATGGACGAACGGTTTGAAGCAGTAGATAAGCGTTTTGAGGCTTCGAACATTCGATTTGAAACTCTGGAACGACACTTTGACAAACGATTTGCCATGATGTTCAGCTTTATTACTATCGGCTTTGTTGTAATGGCGACTATGATGTCTGTGTTTCAGTTTTTGGGTTAGGAAAAAAAAGACTACTGTTCTCTTTCTGCATTATTATTTTAGAGTCATTAGATAGTTGAAGATCCTGAAGAAGCAATACCCCATAAAAACTATTTCCATGTTGTCCTTGTCCTTAGCCCAAGTCCTGCATATGTCATACCCCTTTCCCCTTCCTGATAACTGCTCACTGTTAACTGATAATCTGCTAAACTCCCTTTTTTATCTACCGATCATAGAGATAAGGAGTTCTCACTAAAATGATAAATACTACTGACACAGCTGAACATCTGATAGATATCATTACCAGGGAAACTGAACTGATTGATAATTTTTCATCAGTGGAAGCTTCAATTATGGACTCGGTAATAAACAATAATTGGGACACTCTGGAACTGGAACTGAATCAGGTTGAAAAATTATCCGGTTTAATAGAAGTACTTGATCAAAAAAGAGAGTTTGCTGTTGAAACTGTTAGAACAGCAATAGGTGAGAAATCGGGAACGCATTTCTACAGACTTACTATGGGACTGGAATCGGAACAGCGTGACCGGCTTAATGAGCTCTATAGAAAACTTAAACTCTCTGTTCTTAATCTTCAGAATATGAACTGGAGAATTGATGCCTATGTTGGCACGGTTACCGGGATAATGAAACAGACTCTTAAGGAGATATATCCTAACAGAAGAGGTTCGTTATACTCGAAAACAGGATCACTAAGAGAGGCGCAAAGTAATCCTATGGTTTTAAATAAAAAATTATAGGATTTATAGAAGCCTGGTCGGGACTCTGTCCCTGCTCGGCAACCTAAGGAGCAGAATATGCAGTCTACTTTTGCAGGAATTGAAATAGGAAAAAGAAGTCTTGTTGCCCATACTACAGGGTTGACTACTATTGGTCACAACCTTAGTAATGCCTCTGTAGAAGGTTACAGCAGGCAGAGAATACAGCTTGGATCCTTCGATCCAATCTATGTGCCGGGTCTTAACAGAGAGGCAACTCCGGGACAGATCGGCCAGGGTGTTACAGTTACAAGTATAACAAGAGTTCACGATGAGATACTGCAGGGACGAATAATCAGTCAGGCTAATGGTCGTGGTTACTGGGAAGCAAGAGATAAGTATCTGCTTATGGTTGAACAGGTATATAATGAACCTGCAGAAACATCTGTAAGAAGCCACATGGATCAGTTTTGGGAAGCCTGGCAGGACCTGTCTCTTCGCCCTGAAGAAACTGCCAGCAGAATGGCTGTAATTGAGCGTGGCCGCACACTTGTGGGAAGTATTCAAAATCAGTACCGGGGGTTGAAAGATATACGTGACATGCTTGAACTTGAGGTTTCTGCGACTGTTGGTCGTGTTAACGGTATATTAAATGACATCAGTCATCTGAATGAGCAGATAGTAAAGATCAAGGCAATGGGCGATAACCCAAATGATCTTCTGGATCGCAGAGACCTTCTTACAAAAGAGCTTTCCGGATTAATGGAAATTACTATAGACAACAGAGATCCGGATGAGTATACAATAACGACAGGTGGTTTTCATCTTATACAGGGTAGGGTTGTCTCTTCTTTGATTGCAGAGTCCGATCCCCTGAATGAGGGGTATTCTACTGTAAAATGGTCTGCAAACGGCAGTGATGTACACCTTCTTGGTGGTAAGCTTGCTTCCTATGTACAGCTGAGAGATGAAGATCTTAGATCAGAGATACAGAATCTTGATATGATGACTATTAATTTTGTCGATCTTGTAAACGAAAATCACAAAGCAGGGTATGGTCTTAATGGAAAGACAGGAATTGAGTTCTTTAACGAATACCCTTTTGTCAATAATGTCGCAGGAAACTATGACAGCAATGGAGACGGTGCCTTTGACTCAACCTATCTCTTCCGTATAACCGGTGGGAATGAACTGGACGGCAGGGAGCAGATTGGTCTTCAGGGGACTATGCAGCTTTCCGGACCATCAGGGAACACTCTTGTTGAATATTTTCCAACAGACACTGTAGATGATATTGTAAAGAGGATAAATTTGTCAGGCTCTGAAGTTGTTGCAAGACTTGATAGAAATGGTCATCTTCAGTTAAAAGCATCTCCATCTGCATTAAAAGAAAATCCCGATTTTGTAATCAGGCATGTTGAGGATGATGGGCAGTTTCTGTCGGGTTATGCAGGAATTCTGATCGCTTCCGGTGCAGACGGTGCATATGATTCAGGACAGACCGATGCAGTTACTTCTCTTCGTGGTAATGGACTTGCTTACTCTGTTGCTCCTGTTCCCCATCCTTCCGGATGGCTTGAAGTTAACAGGACACTGATAAACGATACAGGATCTTTGGCAGCAGGTTTCGGAGTAAATGGACATATATCCAATCCGGGTGACGGTTCTGCAGCTATTGCAATTGCAGCTCTTAGAAACAATGATGTAATGGTTGGTAGCCTGCGTAGTTTTGATGAATATTTTTCTTCTACTGTTGCCAATGCCGGGCTTAAAGGTGAAGCTGCAGCTCGTGCATTAGAGACAGAAGAACTTATAATGAAGGATCTTGAATCTATGCGGGAATCTATTTCAGGTGTAAGTATTGATGAAGAGCTTGCCCAGATGATCAAGTTTCAACATGGATATTCCGCAGCATCAAGATATATCTCAGAAGTAAACAAGATGCTTGATACAATTATAAATAGAATGGGAGTATAAACAGATGACCCGTGTCAGTACAAATATGACAAATGATGATATGCAGTACTATTTGCAGTTAAGGAATTCAGAGATGAACAGGCTGCAGAACCAGATGGCAGAGCAGACAAGAATAAAAGACCTGCGGGATGATCCTGTAAGTGCTGCTCATTCGGTCAAATACCTTTCAAAAATTGATCGACTAAACCGATTTTCACGAAATATTGATAATATTATGAGTGAAAACAGGATTGCAGAAGGCTATATGGTCAGTGCAAACAATATTATCCATCGGGTTCGGGAATTAGCTATCCAGGGAGCAAATGATACCTATACAAGATCAGAAAAAATTATAATGGGAGAAGAGGTAAATCAGCTTTTAAATGAGTTAATATCCATTGCAAATGCAAAGACTTCTGACGGTACAAGTATGTTTGCAGGAGACAAGACCCAGAGTGATGCTTATCGTGTTTTATCCAGTCGTGTTCCCGGATCAATAGGTAAGGTTATTACAGAAGTTCAATATACCGGTACTATCAATCCTGTACAGGCAGAGATTTCAGAATCAAGTTATATTGATGCAGGTTTTGCCGGAAACAGAGTATTCTGGGCTGAGCATCAGCAGATAATTTCAAACAGAGATGCCCAGAGTTTTGTAGCAGGTTCTGATTCCAGGTTCAGAATAGATAACGACTATATCGATATCAAAGCAGGAGATAATATTCACACAATTATTGCAAGAATTAACAGCTCTGATACTGCAGTAAAAGCCGCACTTGATCCTGTTCAAAATTCAATAGTTCTGGAAAGCACTACTCCGCACCAGATCTGGCTGGAGGATAGTGGTAATGGTCGCATACTCAAAGATCTTGGATTGATTTCTGAAACAGGTAATCCTCCAAATAATATTTCAAGGAGTGCTGATTCGGGTGGAGGTTCATTATTTGATATGGTAATCGACTTACGAAATCAATTGTACGATGGTAATACTATTAATATAGGTGGTTCCAGCCTTAAGGGTCTGACTTTGGGGCAGGAAAATTTAATATCTTCTATAGCGGCTCTTGGTTCTCATGAAGAAAGACTGCAGACAGTAAAAGAACGCCTGAATTCTGAAATTCCGGAGACTATGGTTCAGAATTCCAGAGAGGTTGATCTTGATATGACCAAAGCTATTACCGATTTAAAAATGCTCGAATATACACAAAAGGCGGCAATGCAGGTTGCCGGCAGAATATTACAACCCACATTGCTGGACTTTTTAAGATAAGATGGACTAAGGTAGGATAAATGCAGGTACAAACGAAACCATATGGAAAAATAGAAGTAGATGAACGACAGAAAATATATTTCCCGGCGGGACTTCTGGGCTTTGAAAATCTAAAGGATTATTTACTTTTAGATGCCGCCCAACAACCTTTTTATTGGCTCCAGTCCCTGGATGTTCCGGAGCTTGCTTTTGTAATGATCAATCCAACAATATTCAGGCAGAATTATTTTCATGGAGTTTTACCTTCAGAATTGGAAGAAATAGATCTTACAGCTACAGATTCAGAAAATTCTCTGGTGTTTGCAATTGTTACAATACCGGAGGAGCATTCAAAAATGACTGCTAATCTGCAGGGACCAATAATAATAAACAGGAAAGACAGAGTAGGCAGACAGTGTATTTCTATCAATTCTGATTTTAAAACTCAGCATTATGTCCTTGAAGAGCTTGCTGCTGTGAAGGATAGTGTATGCTGATACTTTCCAGGAAGAAAGATGAGACAATAATTATTGACGATAATATAGAAATATCAATAGTTGAAATAAAAGGTGATCAGGTCAAAATTGGAATTAAAGCTCCAAGATCTGTGAAAATTTTCAGACACGAAGTCTATTTAGCCATTCAGGAAGCAAATAAGGCTGCTGCAAAATCCGGTACAGAACTTCCTTCAATTGATCTTCTTAAGCATCCTTAAGACGTTCGTAGCTATCCTCAAACTCACTATTAAAATCAAAAAATATCTTAACAAGATCAGGATCAAAGTGAGATCCTGAATCTTTTATAATAATTCCCAATGCCTTTTCATGAGAGAATGCTTCTTTATAACTCCTCTTCATTCTAAGAGCATCATAAACGTCTGCAATTGCTACTATTCTTGCTGGTAAAGGTATATCGTTACTTCCTACTCCATAGGGATACCCATTCCCATTCCATTTTTCATGATGAAAAGTGGCAATCTGTGCTGCCATTGGATCAGGATAAGCTTTAAGAATATATGCACCGTTTATTGTATGTTCTTTCATTATCTTCCATTCAGTTTCATCAAGGGCACCGGGTTTAGTAAGAATATCATCTGGAGTACCAATTTTCCCTACATCATGCATAGGTGCCAGGAAATATATATTTTCTATGAATTCTGTATTAACCTCGGGGTAATCAGGGTTGTCAAAAAGTTTAACTGCAATAGATTTTGAATATTCTCCTACCCTTCTAATATGATTTCCTGTATCATTATCTTTAAGTTTTGAAGCTTCCAGAAGGCTTAAAAATGTTCCCTCAAGCAATGTTTTATTTTCTTCTGAAATATCATCAAATATACCAACAAAGAATACCGGAGAAGAGTCGGTCTCATCATAAATACTATTATCTGTAAATGGATTTATTATTAGATTTGCTATGATATTTAATCTGTCCCTGTGCTTTGATTCCACCCTCCCTTTGAATGAATATCCAGTGGATTTATTAGTTATATTTTTATATATTAAACCAAGTTTTTCTGTTGTTAAAAACGGAGAAAAATCAGTTACAAGATTAACAGGCAACTCCCTTTCTTTCTGAAGAAAAAGAGTTGTGTATGAATTATTTTCCCATATTATATTGAGTTTTAAATCCAGAACTACTGCCGGAATTCGACTATGCTTTAAATTTGATATTACCTTTAGATGATAGAATGGTAGATCTGCCTTCACCTGTAGTGATCCTGAAGAAGTATGAGTATAAGATGAATCACTATCTGTCAGATCCTCATCATCCTCACAAAGCCCAAGTAGTTCTTCCAGTTCTTCGAGTTCCTGAATTGCGTCTGGTTCTTCAGTATTATCAATCATTGTCGTTCCATATTATTTTTTACTGGTAATACCAATTTCCGCTTCACTTTTACGTAAATACAACGGGCCTTCAGTATCAGGAGCGGGACCATATTTTTCAAAGTATTTCCGGCCAAGGGGAATAAGATTGCAGGCGAACCCTTTTCTTTTTATTGGATCTACACTGATATCTGTTTCCAGACTGTGTATATCTGCTAATATCTGTGCATCAGGGCCGGTAAACAGTATTCTACTATAACCCTTAAGCCTGGTAAAAATATCCCCGGACGACAAATCAAGATCGTCCGATATTTTGTTTCCTTTGGTGAAAATGGCTGTATAGAATCGTTTTTTCCTGGCATCTATCACCGGAACAACTGCACCATCAAAATAGTCAAACCCAAATGCCATCATATCCAAAGTGGGAACAGTAACCATGGGAGTATCTGAACCGAAACTTATTCCTTTGGCAGTTGACATACCAATACGAAGACCTGTAAAAGAACCGGGACCTCTTGTGCATACAATCAGATCCAGTTCAGTGCTTGCTATATCTGCTTTTTTAAGGAGATATTCAATCTCTGTAACCAGTGTTTCCGAATGTTTGTAACCCTGGGAGCATGAGAACTCGAAGTAGTTATTGTAAGCAGCAAGACAAACGCTGAAAATTTCAGTGGATGTATCAAAGGCAAGAATATTCACTATATACCTACTATATCAAGTTTTCTTTTTTTATCAGGAAGAATTGAAATGGTTATTCGAATTGTGCTGTCCGGTAAAAGCTCATTTATTTTTTCACTCCATTCGATAACAGTTACACCTGAGCCATATATCATTTCATCTGTTCCCAGCAGTTCAAATTCTTCATGCGAATCTATTCTGTAAAGATCCATATGATAGAGCATTTTAGTACCGTAGTATTCTGATATTATTGTATAGGTAGGACTTGTAATGTTTTCAGTTATATCAAGGCCTTGTGCAATTCCTTTGACAAGGGTTGTTTTCCCTGTCCCAAGAGTTCCCTGAAGTGCAATGACAGCTCCGGATTTTAGCTTTTCAGCAATATTTTTCCCTAACTGTATTGTTTCGTCAGGAGAATTCGAAATTAAAGTAGTCAGTGGAGTTTTCCTTCTTTTTCCATGGTTAATATAAATTCTTTGAGGGTCCTGATAGCCTGAATTACAGGATAATCCGGAGCTTTTGTGAACTTAACTTCTACCTGTTTTGTACCAAAGGGAGTTCGCTCAAGAGAGAATTCAATCTTACTCTCACTTTCAATCGATCTCATATCGTTTATAACAGCCATACCGGAGAATTCTTCTCTATAATGTAGTGGAATATCTTTTCTGATGATATTTTTAATGGCAACAACATCCATACTATAACTCTATTAGAAATATGGCTAATCGTCAATAAGATAAGCAGTACATATATCTTCCTGTTAAATCAAATCATATATGTATGAATTAATATTATTTATATTTTATTGAGAAACCTTTGTGAACATAATATGCATTACTGCTCCCATAGGTTTAATTCTTTTTAT
>CBDVAD010000083.1:0-10812 GCA_965371875.1 uncultured bacterium | reverse complement strand
AGCCTGGGTATCCTACGATATGGCAAAACGCTCCAGCCCTGATGGTGATAAATTCGGTACCGGTGTTGTAGAGGGTCTTATTGCGGCAGAAGCGGGTAATAATGCATGTGTTGCAGGGGCAATGATACCTGTACTGTCCCTTGCCATCCCCGGTTCAGCACCTGCAGCAGTTCTTCTGGCAGCCATGTTCATTCATGGAATCCGGCCGGGACCGCTTATTATGATCGAGTCACCATCCTTTGTTTACAGTGTAGTAGCAATGGTAATGCTTGCAAGTACAGCAATGATGGTACTGGGTCTTTCCATGGTAAGGCCCCTGGTAAAGGTACTTATGGTTCCCCGTCAGAAGCTGATGCCCATCGTATTTGTACTATGTGTTATAGGTGCATTTGCAATTACAGGTAGAATTTTTGACGTAGGAGTAATGGTTGTCTTCGGAATTATCGGTTATTATATGAGAGAAATGGAATATCCTGTTGCTCCATTGGTACTTGGTATTATTCTTGGAGATATTCTGGATAAGAACCTCCGAAGGGCGCTTATAATCTCCGATGGAAGTATTCTTCCCTTCTTTACAAGACCCATCTCATTAGTACTCTTTATAATCACCTTACTGACAATACTCAGCAAGGTTGGCTGGTTCAAACGATGGGTAGCTTCTATGAGAGATGGTGTAGTGTCTTCCTTACGAAAAGGATAATTAATGCTTGTAAAGGGTTCTTCCCTGAAAGAAGCAGATAGAAGGAAGCCGTATCCTCTTGAGGGATACGGTTTTCCTCTTACACACTTTGTTGTCCGGAACACCTTTCCGGACAATCCCTTTAAACCCCATAAACATGAAGAGAATGAAATCTGGTATGTTCTGGATGGAGATGGATTATATTTTGAAAATGGTTCAGAAATACCGGTAGAAAGCGGGGACATGATGATTATTGAACCCTGGGATGAACACGGCCTTAGAACTGAAACACAGATAAAATGGATGTGCCTGGGCTGATCGTAAAGACGCGATTTATCGCGTCTCTGAGATAAATCCCCTCTCTACGAATTTATATCCACAATCAGCGAATCTATTCTTCTACTGACACTTTCCCAAAGATGCTCCGGATGATACTTGTAAGGGGGTAACACTTCCGATGTCAAAGAAAGATCATATCCGATTTCTGCCAATGCTCCCGCCACCTCAGGCCAGTTTACATCCCCCTCAAAAATATTCACGAAGCCGATTAGATTTCCCGATGCCAGCCTGTAATCTTTTAGATGAATTGCCTTAATATGCTTATTCAGAATCCTTATCCATTGCTCCGGATAACCATGACAGTAAAGACAGTTAGCCACATCAAAGTAGCATCCGACAGATGGACTTTCAGTCTTATCTATAAACGCTTTCATTTCCAGGGGACTTAGAAGGAACTTCCCGGGTACGTTTTCTACAGCAAGTATTATATCTGATTTTTCAGCCTTTAAAGCTGTATTGGTTATTGTTTCGAGACTTCGTTTATAAACATCTTCGTATGGTGTGATTTCCAGATTATTTGTGGATATACAGGAATTATCAACTGCTCCCGGTATTACCAGGATAACTCTTGCTTCAAGAATTGCAGCTATATCCACCAGCCTGGTGAGAACTGCCTCCCCTTCCCTTCTTATCCCCGGGTTAGCACTGGAAATTGGAGTTGCCCATTGCCTGCGGGAATAGACAGAGTCAATTATAATGTTTCTGCTCTCTGCATATTCCCTTATCTCCACCAGAAGGGAATCCGGGATATTAAGATCCAGTCGACCGTCAAAATTAATCTCTACAGAATCAAACCCCGAAGATGCGGCAAGTGAAATACATTCCTTCCAATCCAATTCGGGAGGAAAAGTCCGAAGGGTAATACCCTTAAACATCTGCCTTCACTTCTTCCAGCAGCTTCATAAACCTGCGACCGTATTCCAGATAATTCTCTCTTCTAAAGGAGGCATCGACAGCGACATTTTTATCATGGAATACAACTGCCATATGAGGTTCCATCGAGATTCCACCATTATATCCACCATCCAGCAAATCTTTTACAATCCTTCTGACATCCCCATCACCTTCCCCGGGATAACAGTAATCAAGGTCGTCTTTGGCTTTGTTATACACGCCGTCTTTTATATGAATATAGGCAATATGCTTTTTAACTTTCTGATAAAATTCCCAGGAAGACTGCATCCGATCAGGGGGATCTGCTGAGTAATTAATGTTGGCAACAGGGTTCCCTGTATCAAATACCAGTTTCAACCCCGGGACATTTTCCAGCATTTTCAGTGTGTAACTCCAGCCCATACCGCCATAGTTCATACAGTTTTCATGAACAGGCGTAATTCCGGCACTGGTAAACAGATCAGTAATTATACGGAGCCTGCGAAATCTTTCCTCTTCCATCTGATTACTCATCAATGTTCCATCAGGATTCTTTAATCTGGCATAACTCATCATACGGATAAGGCTTGTACCCAGTCTCTGCATCCTGGGAATGGCTCTTTCAACTTTCTCCAGAGTTCCTTCGAAGGGGTCAGTAATCTGTACTCCCCAGTTTGAAATTGTTGATCCGAAACAGTTAACTTTTACACCCTTTTCTTCCAGTTCATCACATACCTGATCAAACTTTCCCACAGTGAGATCATGAATATTTACACCGTCGATATTTCTTGATTCAATATTCTCCCAGCCAAGACTCTTAGTGATTTCTATTTGATCAGGCAAACTATCTGCAGCTTCATCAGCAAAACCCGTTAAATACATCTTTACCCCCAAAGCACTACAGATCTATTTTTTGCCCGGTCTGATTGGATCTGTAAATTGCATCTATAATTTTAAGAACATTAAGTCCGTCTTCTGCCCTTGTTCCCCGGATCTGTTCTACCTCCCCGGTAACACAATCCTTGAAATGGCGCAATTCATCTTTGTATCCCAGCGTCTGATGTTCATCAACAGCAGGTCTTGTCCATCCCTCAGTAAAATCCGCCTTCTCAATGGCATAACCATACCCCTTCATGGAGAATACAGAGAGGGGATTACCAAAAGTCATATCTACAGTAAGACGTCCATCGGAACCATACATTTCTACCACATCATCCATACCGCCTCTGGTGATGTAGTTTCCTTCTACTGTTACTTCAGTTCCATCAGCATAGGAGAGTATACCGAAACCCCAGTCTTCCCCTTCCATCTTTTTGTGGACCATATTTGCCTCTCCGCCCCCTGAACATTTCCCTATAACACTTACCGGCATTCCCAGAAGATGATGAAAGAACCCGATAGGATGAACAGCCAGATGAATTAAACTCCCTCCACCGCAGAATTTAATTTTCTGAGCAAATGGAGAATGGGAGCCGTTATGTACTTCCTTTCCTTTGAGATACAGTATCTTCCCTATGGCCCCTTCTTCCAGCAGATTCTTTGCTCTGACAAGGGAGGGGGCAAAAATCCAGTCTTCAGCATAAAAATACTTCTGTCCGGTTTTCTTTTGTACAGCTACAATACGTTCTCCATCTTCAAGAGTTGTTGCAAAGGGTTTTTCACATATGACGTTCTTCCCTGCTTTCATTGCAGCAATGGCTACTTCCGCATGGAGGAAATTAGGCAGACAGATATCCACAAGATCTATTTCAGTATCTTCCAGAAGCTTTTTGTAATCATCGTAGATTTTTGGGACCTTATGAACTGAAGCAAAGTTCTCCAGTGCTTCAGAATCAATATCAGCAATTGCACAAATTCTGGCTTCCGGTACCCATCCCCAGGACTGAGCATGAAAATCACCTGCAAATTTTGCGCCGATTATTCCAATTTTTACTTCCATAAATCCTCCTTTGGTTGCATAGCCGAGCAGCCATTTTACCTTTTAACCATTTCTATTGCCTTTGGAGCGCAGACGTCTACACAGGTTGAACACGCCGCACAGGTTTCTTCATCTATTGTTGTAATTCCATCCGGATGAGTAATGGAACTGCAGTGACCTATATTCCAGCATAAACCGCATGCTGTACATTTGTCCAAATCCACTTTAGCATAACCATCATAAACCTTCAGACCTGAAGCATCCTTTATGTTATTATGCAAAATGTCCCTGAAATCCCGGATCGAAGTATAGCCCATCTCTTTCATATAAGATTTTAAATTATCAATGAGTTTAGGCATCCAGTCAAAACCGCGAATCATTGTTTCAGTACATATCCAAACGGCATCCGCCCCGGTCATAATCTGCTGAACAGCACTGGAAAGGTCAGATACTCCGCCGGAACCAATTATAAAGGGTTCCGGACCATTGTATATTCTCATTTCATAGGTATCCCTCAGAGCAAGAGGTCTGATCCAGGGACCGGACAGGCAGCCAAGTGTTATGGAATCCTGAAGGCGATAGATCGTTCCCATGGGATTTCTAATATCAATATCCGGAATACCCAGACGATTAGCCACACCGCCTACAGCTGCTGCTCCGGCATCAAGAGACTGCCAGGCAGCCTGGGCTATCTTACCTCCCTCAGGAGTCAGCTTGACCACAACAGGTATATTTACTCCATCAACAATTTTTTTCACTACTTTCGGCAGCTCAACCAGATCTGACCCAAGACTTGCTCCTGTTGCCTTTTCTGTTGTCTCACCGGTCGTTGTAAGATTGAAAGACATATTCGGACAGCACATATTGAGTTCAATGCCATGGGCTCCGGCATTTTCGAATCTCTTTGCCAGTTTTACCCATCCCTCAGGATCATCACCGTCGTATGTAATATTGGGGAAAATTTTGATTTCATTTGTAACCTTACGTGCTTCCTCAATTACACTCAAAGAAACACCTGGAGTAAGCCTTTCTTCAGCTGTGAATATATGAAGTTTTTCTTTTTTCAACCATCTGTATCTTGGAGGCAGAGAAAGATAGGGAACAGGATCAATAGCAAGTTTTACTGAAACACCTGCCCACCCGCTCTCCTCAGCCTCTCTTATATGATCAACTGTCTTAACTGTTGGTCCTGAACCAACAATAAAAGGATTTTTTAAGGTTATATTCCCAAGTTTAACAGAAATATCAATGGAATCACTCATTTGTCCTCCAAATACATTCTAATGTTACCTGCTAACCCTTCCAGAGGAATCTCCGGTCATTAGTTTTTCCACCTCAGGAACTGTTACCATATTAAAATCCCCCTTAATAGTATGCTTCAGGCAGGAAGCAGCTACAGCAAAATCAAGGGCCTTCTGATTGTCATTATAAGTATCCAGACCATAGATTAGCCCCCCCATGAAACTGTCACCTCCGCCAACCCTGTCAACGATATGTGTTATCTGGTATTCGGGAGCCTGAAATAACCTTTTCCCATCCCAAAGAACTCCTGACCAGGTATTGTTGTTGGCATTTACTGAACCTCTAAGGGTTATTATTACTTTTTTTGCCTTCGGGAATTTCTTCATTAGCTGACGTCCTACGGATTCATACTTTTTCCCATCAATACTCCCTGATGTGACATCAATTCCATCAGGCTGAATCCCAAATACTTTTTCAGCATCCTCTTCATTCCCCAATATAATATCACATCCTGAAACCAGTTCAGGCATCACTTCTCCAGCCGTCTTTCCCCATTTCCAAAGTTTATTTCTGTAATTCAAATCAACAGAAACTGTAATGCCTTTCTGTTTTGCCGCATTAACAGCTTCAAGACAGACTGCAGCGGCATCTTCAGAAATCGCGGGAGTTATCCCAGTCCAGTGAAACCATGATGCATCACTAAAAATTCTGTCCCAGTCGATATGTCCGGTTTTTATTTCGGATATAGAAGAATGCGCTCTATCATAAATGACCTTACTCCCTCTGCTGACAGCTCCTGTTTCGAGAAAGTAAATACCAAGTCGTTCTCCGCCAAATACTATTTCAGTAGTGTCCACACCAAGTTTCCTAAGACTCATTAGAGCCGAATGACCAATATCATTATCAGGCAGACGTGTAATATACTTTACAGGCATACCGAAATTAGCCAGGGAAACAGCAACATTGGCCTCTCCCCCCCCAAAACTAGCTTCAAATTCTGTCGCCTGACTGAATCGCTGATAACCCGGAGTTGCCAGGCGAAGCATAATCTCTCCAAATGTTATTACACTCTTTTTCATTTCTACTCGCTTTAGGTTTATAACCATCTAAATCAAAAATATTTGGATTGACAACTCAATAGTTGCATGCAACTATTATATATGATGAGTTACAGAGATCTATTTGTCAAGATTTTTTTCGGGACATTCCCCGAAATACTGAAAAGAACTTTTGATTTCTATCAATTTTACTATAGCCATTATATACTCAGGGAAAGTTAGGTAGTATGGCATCAGAAAAAATTACAATTTATAATATAGCAACTGAACTGAACGTCTCTGTCAGTACAGTTTCCAGAGTTCTGAATAATTCTCAGTTGATCAGCAATGATAAAACCCGTCTTATTCTTGAAACTGCAGCCAGGATGGGTTACCAGAAAAGGCAGATTAAACGGCATCAAAGAAGGACAATTTTAAACATTGTTCTGATCCTGCCCTACAGGGAAGACCCTTACATGCACCTGTTCTATGATGCAGCACAGCTTATTAAGGGTATTGAGGACGGGTTTGGAGATACACGTATCAGTATAATCACAGACCTGGATCTGGGTGTATCAAAAATATTTTCTCATAAAAAAACAGGCAATATTGATGGTGTAATATTTGCATTTTCCGATCCCCAGGAGGTCCTTCTGGAAAATCTGGATTCACGTAAAATTCCGTATATATTTTTAAACCGGATAAGAACCACACATAATTACATTTGCTGCAACCATAAAGCGGGAATGATGACTCTGGTTCAAAATCTCAAAGAAAAAAGGAATGCCCGGAATCTTATTTTTATTGGTTTTGAAAACATCGCCGAAATAACCGAGGGAAGAGAGACAGGATTTAACGAAGCGTGTAAAAAATTTAATATCTCAGGAAACGTTAAGATAATCTCCTCAATTAACGAAATAGATTCGGATTTTATTGATGGGCTTAATATCAGAGAAATAGACGGGATCCTATGTTGTAATGATATTCTGGCTATTACAATCTATCAGGCTTTACTCCATAAAGAGGTGCATATACCAAAGGACATTGCCCTTACAGGCTTCGATAATTCCCCTATAAGGGAACTCTTCTGGGATAAAATGACTACTATTGATCTTTCCACCGGTCAACTGGGTTTGGAAGCAGCTGTCTGGCTAAAAAAAAGGATTGTAAATAAGGAAGAATCAATGATCCAGAAACTGATTACAGGGGAATTTATTCCTGGAACTACAATTTAGACTGGTCGTAGACTTCGTTTCCCTGGTCGCAGCTTCGTTGCCTGGTCATAGACTTCGTCTATCTATTGCTCGGCTATGCGTCCTTGCTGCCCGGGCATGCAACCTAAATTGCTCGCTAATGAGTCGTACCACAGGGACGAAGTCCCGAGGAACGATCTCAATAAATGCAACCTGGATAATCCTGCAATAAGTTTAATATTTCGGAACATCCTGAATTAAAGAAAGACTTCCCTCCCCTTTTCAGCGCTCTCATAAACAGCCAGTATAATCTCAACAGCTTTCCGTCCCTCATTACCCTCTACAATACTTTTCCGACCTGAATCGAGAGATTTAACAAAATCTTCAAATTGCCATTGGTGTGGTTTAAAACTTATTGCACCAGGATCCGATGCACCACCCCCGGATTCTGAACCGGAAGTAAAATTATTTCTAATAGAATCATCTCCTGGTAAATCCTCCCTGAACTCCCATTTTATCAGGGAACATTCTTCAAGGACCATACTTCCGTCCACTCCTGAAATCTCAATTTTCTTAAGATATCCTGGGTACACAGCCGTTGATCCTTCAATAACACCAAGGGCACCATTTCTGAATTTAAGCACGGCTGTAGCCACATCTTCCACCTCTATCCGGTCATGACCCAGTGTTTGCGTATAAGCTTTTACTGATTCAACAGGACCCATAAACCACTGAAGCAGATCAATAGCATGGATGGACTGATTCATCAATGCACCGCCTCCATCGAGAGATTTTGTACCGTGCCACCCTCCCTTATCATAATAATCCTGGGTACGAAACCATTTAACATAGGCATCTCCCAATACAAGTCTACCGAATCTATTCTTAGCTATCGCTTCCTTTACAAGCTGAGATGCCACATGAAATCTGGATGGGAAGATAGTAGCAAGTTTAATCCCTCTCTTCTCTGCTGCATCAATTATTGCATCACATCTTTCTAAAGTAATTTCCAGAGGCTTCTCCACTATCAAATGCTTTCCTGCATTAATAATCTTAAGCGAAGGCTCCATATGATTCCCTGAGGGAGTGCAAATTGTTACTATATCAAGATCCGGTTCTCTTAACATCTTTTCTAAATTAGTGTATCCCTTACAGCCGAATTTATTACTGAAGGCATTAACCCTCTCTTCCGATAAATCCATACATGAATAAACCACACCATTAGACATGGCTTCAATTGCCGCAGCATGAAACTCTGCAATTAATCCCAGGCCTACAATACCGAATTTATAACTCATATTCTCCTCCGATTGATATATTATATCAGAAATTATTGCTGGTAGATAGAAATTTTAAATAGCTTTAGGGATTCTGTATTTCGGAGGGGGAAAGCCTTCCCCTGGCTCCAAACCCGCTTTTCTGCACAGCTTTTTCCGGCTATCGCCGGGCTGTACAGGCGGTTTTTCCACTACCCCTTCTGTTTGAATCGGTATCACAAATAAGGAAACCTTAATGATAATATTGAAATACAGCGTCTTTAGTTAACACTCTACTTTTATTACGGGATATTTATAGGGAATATTTGTAAGATTTTAAACAGGTATTAGTATTATCTACTTCTAAGCCAGGAATTTAAATTTATGAATGCTTATCAGGATAAGATAAATTAGGTCCAGGGAATATATTACAGGTTATTGTATTGTTCTCTGCTACCAAATTTAGTTTTTATTTAAACAGTTCTTGCTTCCAGATATGTAAGATGATAAATTAAATAGAAAAGTAGTGATCAAATAGGGTAGATATATAAAAATGAAGAATATATGAATATAGCTCCATGGATACCATGTAAAAAATGCAATGCACCTATAAATGTTGAAAGCACTTATATGGAAAGGCACTTTAGAGGTGAATCCAACTCCTGTCCTACATGCCATTCTGAAATCGATTGGTGGGTAACTATTCAGAGGAGTATTAGAGAAAATTTCATGATAACCCAGGCTTTTTCTACCCTTGAGGCAAAAACAAATCTAATAAATTTACACCTAGAACCGAACACGAGGACAAGGATAAAACTTTCTGAAAATGGAATCCCGTTTAATGCACGTGTTCTTTACATAAATTACACGCCACAAAGTGGAGGGCTATTGCCAATAGAAATACATGGTAATGTACCACATCGCAGAATATTGGGAGATGAAATATTGATCTATCCAATTCCAATATCAGATAAGGACAGTTTGTCCACAACTAAAGTATCTGTAATGATCACATGGATAAACCCCTCGTCTAATGAAAACTCTTTAGTCAATATTGTTGATGCCTTCGAGTCTTACTCTATAGAGCAATATCAAGATTCGATTGTCCCCGCAAATGTCGCTGTAGAATCTGCATTATCAAAACTACTAACAAAATATATCTCTGAGATTGTCAGTAAAGAAAGAACAGAAAGTTTTCTTGAGAATGCAGCCACATATAGCAGCCAACTTAATGTCGTATTGCCTTTAATTATAAAACTCAAAGGACTTCCAATACTTCCAGATAATATAAGAGGTTTACTTAATAAATTACGTAAATTACGTAATCAGATTGCTCATGAGGGTAGCACTGAAAAGGAATTAACTAAAACTGACACAGCAGATTTTCTATGTGCAGCATTATTTGGTTTAAAGTACATATCAATAATTGAAAATGAGCTAATGACCTGATGACTACTCAGGAAGAAAAATATATTCACTTCGTTTCCAGCATTGTTAATCTCAACAATGCCAGACATATACTGCTTGAGATAAATAGAATCAGAGACTGTTCTCTTGTAGGTCCTGCATTTCAGTTCGCTCTGGTAGAGTATTCAAAGCCGTATAAAAATTCACGAGGAGTGGCGAGCAAAGGAGCCATGTACAAGCTTGAAGATTCATATATTCCTTCTATACATCATGAACTTCATAAGAGAATACTCACAGCCCGCGATCAGATTCATGCGCATTCTGACCTAACTGTAAAAGAAGCTAAGTTAACCGTCACGAACTCTTCAGATGGAAAGGATACTACCTTAGTACAAAATAATATAAATAATAGAGAGGAGTTTTCCAATCTTGATGAAATCATTAGCCTAATCGAACAAACATTAGAGAGTATGTATTTAGAGGTTAAGCGTATGGAAGCAGCATTGCCTATTAACTAGCAATCATAGCTCACGGTTTTACTCTTTACTTTCCAGAGTATATCCCGACTGGAAGAAATGGCGGGATTATCTGAATGAAAATATTGAAGTTAGGATAGTATAGAATGTGTTCAGCATTCCGACAGATCAGTTGAATCACTATCATACATTTCCTGATAGTTCGGCTTAGGAATGGCACGAACAGAGGAAAACCTTATTCCAGGGTCATCACTTGTCCACTAGAATAATCATTTCTTAGCCGATGCGTAAATGATTGCAGGGGCGCGAAGCGGTACCGAAGGTACGAAACCCCCGGAAAGCATGACCCCGTCGTAGGGGCGCAATTTATTGCGCCCTTACAGAGGGGTAAC
>CBDVAD010000082.1:0-10875 GCA_965371875.1 uncultured bacterium | reverse complement strand
GTTGTTGCTGAACCGTAGTTCCGGGAACATGGCGTAATGTAAAGAGACAATGCATTAGGTGTGTTGTTAAACATAACCGATAGAAACATCGTAAAGACGCACGGCCGAGCGTCTCTACACATCTGTTATTATATAAACACTTATGATAACCTGCTCTACATATATGGGGCTGAAAAAAACAATATCTATACTTATCGTATCTCTTCTTTTACCCACGGGACTCTTCGCTTCTGAAACACCTGAAATCCTTTGGCGGTATACAACAGGGGGCAGGATAATAACCTCGCCTGTTCTGGGTGCGGATGGGACTATTTATTTTGGTTCTGAAGACCGTTTTTTATATGCTCTTTATGATGACGGTACGTTGAAATGGCGATTAAACCTTGAAGATAGAATAACGGATACTCTTACTATCGCCTATGATGGTACCCTCTATACAGGCAGTAGAAGAGGCTTTCTTTATGCTGTAAATCCACATGGAAAACAGGTGTGGAAGATAAAACTGAAGGGAAGGCCCTTTGGGAATCCTGCTGTAATGCCTGACGGGAGTCTCTATCTTGCTACCGATGAGGGGTGGCTGTACTCTATAAGCCATACGGGATTTGTTCGATGGGAGGTAAAGCTGCCTTCCTCTCCTGTAATCAGTCCGGTTATAGGGACAGATATATTCATTGCTCTTGGTAATGAACGTATCTATTCTTACAATATAAACGGCGGCAGGGAATGGGTTTTTCTCCTTTCCGGTCAGGCTGAATCTATTGCATTGTCATCTGATAGCATATATGTCGGGACATCTAATTCAACACTTGTTGCTATAGATTTTTCCGGTACACGGATATGGAATACCTCCCTTTCAGGTCCAGTTCGTTCAGTTTCTGTTTTAACTTCAGACAGAATCATTTGCACTTCCGGAAGCAGTGTTGTCATGCTTGATTCTTCTGGAAATATTATCTGGAAAAAAAATGAAAGAAGTTCTCAATCTGATACAGCAGTTCTTTCTGATGGTATAATAAGTCTTGATGTAAATGGTTATCTCACATGGATGGACCTGAATGGATCTCCTATTGGAGGAGTCAGGGGTGGAACTCCCTCAGGAAGATTACTTACATCTGGGGATGGCTCTATATATGTTGGAAGTAAAGACTGGTTATTTTACAAATATGGTTTTAAAGATCTGATAAGCAGTGAATATATAGATTATATCTGGCCCTCATTTCGGGGTGGTGTAGAAAACAGAGGTAACATAATTCCGAAAAAAACACAAACCGGAAAAGATGAATTATATACACTACCTGATTATAACTATCTTAGGGAACTTGCCGGCAGTAGTAATGAGGAGATTCTTGCAGGACTTCTGGATGAAATTGAGTATAGATTATTTACAAGGACTTATGATTCCGGCAAGCATTACCTTTATGATATTCTTGAACTTATTGCATCTGAGGGTATTAGAAGACCTCTATATGAAGATGGGATCCTGGTTAACAACTTTCCCGTGATACGCAGCAGGGCTATTGAAATACTTGGAATAACAGGGAGCTTTAATACAATAGAGTTTATAACTGATCTTCTTGTATATGAATGGGATGACTTTGTACTGGGATCTATTATCAGGTCCCTTGGATATCTGCAAAGTGATATTGCTGATATTATGACCAGCGGAATAGTAAATTATTACGAGAAAAATATTAATAATCAAAATAGAAGATCTGACAGTCAGATACTTATAACTGTTCAGAAAATGAACAAATATAATGGCAGTATCAATAAGGATTTACTTACTGTAATTACGAATATTTTTTTAAGATCCAGTTCAAGGTCGGTTAAGGAATTGGCCCTCGATACTATTCAGGCTATCAGGGAGCAATAAATTCAAAAAAGTAGATGTTTTATTTGTCAAAGAGTTCTATAATTTCCATAAGGAAGGAAACCAATGAAAAAAATATCTGTTTTACTGATTTTAATATTAGTTACTGGTTCTTTATTTTCTCAATCTGTTGAAAAAGAAGAACTTTTCAAGGTAAAACGGGAATCAGTTGAGTTTGTTAATTATGAAGGTCCCCATGCAAAATACGAAACAGCAGATGAAATTAGAGGTATAGGTATATACCTGGGAAATAGAATTAAGATGGGTGAGATCAGGGGAAGTTATTTTGGCCGATACAGTTTAATCCATGCATTTATAGAAGAGGGACAGGGCCTGTTTAATGCTGACATTCTTGTAGTGGAAAAAGATGCAGTTGTTGATCATATAGATAATATACGTCGAATACTTTCAGGATACCTTCAATCAGCATACTCCTATTCTATAGAGGATGCAGATATCATTGCTGAATTTACAAGCTACTATAATGCTGTTTACAGAGGTGATTTCCAGTATTTCATATCAATGTACAATGACATCGTAATAAACAGTCTGGATGAGGATAAGGCTGGTATATCCACCAGGTATCTTGAATGGCCTGGAGCTACTCAGCTTATCGTCCCCTTAACTGTTTCCGGGGAAACAAGAATAGATACAGATACGATAAGTAGTGAAGATGTAATTGAAGATCTTCGTACCCAGGATGATAAAGGTATTGAACCAAGAAAAGATATAGTTGAGCTCAAAGAAAGAGAGATTGAGGAAGAGCAGGATAAAATAGAGGATCAGAAGGAAAAACTAAAGGAAGAATCCATAGATCTTGAAACCGAAAAAGAAAAGCTTGAAGAAAAAAAGGATAGTCTCACCGATTCTGAGGTCCGGGAACGGGAAGAAGATATTGCTGGAAAAGAGACTGAACTGGCAGAAAAGCAGGATGAGCTAATCGCCAGGGAAGAAGATCAACAGGAGCGGCAGACGTCTGTTCAGCAGGAACGTGAACAAATAGCAGAGGATGAGAAGAAGCTGCTTGAGGAAAAAAAAGAGAGCTCTTCTCCGACAGCTGAATCAGTAAAAACTGTACCCTTTCTAATTATTGACGGCAGCGACTCTGATCTAATGGGAAGATTGGTTTTAATAAATACAATGACAGGTGAAATAGATAAACGATCATCCATAAATACTGTTAGAGGAAGGCGATATTATTTATCCGGTAAAAATATGCTTATAGTTTCCGGAATTGACAGGGATCCACAGGCAGTGAGACTTATGTTTCTTGATTCAGAAACTCTTGAAGTAAAAATACAGGGAGATGTTGATGTCTTCAGTGATACAGATATTGTTCTTGATGGAAACAGTGTTTTTGCAGTCGTAAGAGAAAATGAAAAATGGTATGTCGGGAGATTTAATAAAGAATTGGTGCTGCAGGCACGCTCTGAAGATGAAGTTCTTCCCTACACACCTCTGCAGTTAAACGACGGCATTCTGTATGTACAATTGAATAACGGAAAGATTATACCGTTGGATTCTGATACATTGAAAATCAATGAATAACGAATAATCGCCGTAGGGGCGAACGGCCGTTCGCCCCTACCGGCGGAATAATTTCCTGAATAATTTCCCGATACGTTGCAATAATTTACGAAAAAATCCCGGGTTTTTTAATCGTTCAAGTTTTGAATAAGCATCAACAATTTCATCCGTTGTAAAGTCTTTCCTGTGTATATTTTCCTCTATTTCCATTTCAAGTTTATCTATTTTTGTATGTGCATCAACAATTGTAGCTTCAATTGTTTTCCACCCCAGTTTTTTTGCCGATTCCAGTCTTCTCTGTCCTGCAATAAGTATATGGTCCCTGTCTATAACAATGGGATTCATTAGTCCATGGATGTTCATACTTTCTGCAAGTTCGTTGAGGTTACCAAAATCTTTTCGAATTCGTTTCTTAATCTGTATTTCACTTATTCGAATAAGCATCGTATCTCCTTGGGCCGCATTGGCGAGCAGCCACGGTTGCATGGCCGAGCAGGGACGAAGTCCCGACCAGGTAAACTTGTTTGCGACCAGCCTAGTCCAGTAGAGGATTGATCACTGTTTCTGTTTCTTCATCATCAGTAAGGAAATTAAAATCAAGTAAATCACTTGTAAAAAGATCAGTTGAAAGATCCTGCAGGTCGAATGTGTCTACACCAAAGTCTTCAATAAGAAGAATATCCTGAAGACCTTCTATAAGATCCTTATCCCTTTGGTTTGTGAATGAATGAATTTCACAGAATTTTTTTGGTTCTGTCCCCAAAATAAAGATCTCATCTACAAGACCGTCATCACATTCATTTGTAGGGATTTGCCCTGAAACAGAACATACTTTCATCTCGATCAGACCTGTCTCCGGTTTCTGAAAATCAATTCTTTCAAGACCTGAATGAATTGTTTTCATATATTCAGCCCATATCGGACCTGCAGCTGTGGCTCCTGTAAGATTTCTTCCAAGTGAGTTGCCTGGCGTATCAAATCCAAACCAGATAGCGGTGGTATAGTATGGTGAAAAACCAACAGTCCAGGCATCTCCCCAGTTCTGGGTTGTTCCGGTTTTACCTGCCATGGGCATTCCGTCAAACCCTCCTATATTGATCCTTCTCCATTTAAGTGTACCAAACTCAACAGTACTTTGAAGCATAGATACCATTATATATGCATTCTGAGGAGTCATAATCTCACTGTCCCTGCCTCTGTTGCTTTGCAGTTCTCTTAATCTTTCCTTTTCCGGCTCGAGTACAATATTTCCATTTCTATCGAGAACGGATGTAATTGCAATTGGTTCAACTGCTTTTCCCTGATTGGGAAAAGTTGCAAAGGCTCTTGCCATTTCAACAGGAGCAACAGAAGTTATACCGAGTCCCAGAGGAAAACTTCTTGGAAAAAGGGTTCTGTTTCCTGCCTGATCTTCCTTTCCAAGTAATCTTGAGGCTCTTTCAATTGCAGGTTCAAAACCTAATCCATCAAGTACCTGAAGAGAAGGTACATTCATTGATGTAGCAAGGGCATATCGTAATAAAACAGAGCCCTGCCAGCTTCCAAGATAGTTTGTAGGAGTATACTTAGTGCCTGCATCATCGTAAAATACTATTGGACCGTCATATAGTCTTGATGCCGTTGTAAACTTCCCTGAACCAATGGCTGCAGAATAGTAAAGTGGTTTAAAACTGGAGCCAGGCTGAACCTGGGCATCAACAGCTCTGTTATATTTTTTTGTTTCAAAATCACTTCCGCCAACCATACTTAAAATATGCCCGCTGTGATTATCTATAGTAATAAGAGCGCCTTCAACAGTTGTTTTTTTTGCTGAAAGTTGATCTTTAATGGCTGCATACTGTGTCAATTCCTTTACATTATCCATTCCGAACATCAGAGACATAATCTCTAAAGTGGGGCTAATGGTATTGTAAAATTGATTTCTGGCAGCCTTTTTTTGTTTTGCACCGGCTACCTGTATATCTTCAAGATTAAACAGAAGACTGAGCATATCGATAATAGGAACATAGGTTTTATCTACGATATCAGTCCTGGAAAATGATTCTGTTTTATATTTGTTGTTGATATTATGAAATCCTCTTCCCATAACATCATCAGCTATTGCCTGATATCCAAGATCGAGAGTAGTGTGTACTATATAGCCGTCTTTATTGATATCAACAGCACCGTACAGCATGTCATTCAGGCTGATTCTTATGTATTCGCTGAAATATGGAGCTTTACTGTCATTATCAAAATAAGCGCTGGATATGTTTGATCTTGTATAGTTATAACTGTCCCAGTATTTCTGGAATGAAATATCAGCTTCATTTTGTGATATGTGCCCAAGATTGACCATCTGATTTAGAACATCTATTTGTCTGTCTCTTGCACGTTCCGGATGATTTATTGGAGAATAAAGAGCTGGACTTGCAAGCTGAACGACAAGAATAGCAGATTCTGCTACACTTATATCCCTTGCACTGTGTCCAAAATAAAACTGTGATGCCGACTCAACACCGTATGCATTGTGGCCGAAATACATCTGATTCATATAAATTTCAAGAATTTCATTTTTGGAGAGATCTCTTTCAAATTGAAAAGCATACCAGATCTCTTTGAGTTTACGTTTAACTGATATATCTTTTCGATCTGCATAATGCCATCCTGCTACCTGCATCGTAAGAGTACTGGCACCTGAAAAATAACGCCCTGTTATAATATTAAAGGCTGCTCCGGCAACCCGAACCAAATCAATCCCTTTATGAGTATAGAAAGTACTATCCTCCCTGCTTATCAGGGCATAGAGTAAATTCTTTGGAAGTTCATCTATTGGAACAATATCTCTTTTTTCATCAGAAAATATCTCGGTTATGAGTTCACCATGTCTGTCCAGTATCTGAGTTGGAAGGGCAGGGGTATAAGAGCTGAGATCATCTCTTACATCGATGTTGTGACTTCCTGAAAGGAAGAATCCCAGACCCAGGCCGAATACTATTGAAGATAAAAATGTTAGGCTTATCAGAATACCTGCAAGGATTCTTCTTTTTCCGGTTCTTAGCATAAAGATACAGTATTTATTCATAAGGCTTATGTCAATAAGAAGGCCGATCCTTTTTAGGGAATCGGCCTTATTCGAAAGTGCCGGTCAGTAATATAGTAAACTGGGAGGGGAACTAAATTACCGGTCCGACAACTTTATTATCGACTTATATAAATAATAAGTTAATTATCCTGTACTAAAATATCAAGGAAAAGTGATACTTTGTAGTTTTTTTCAGCTACAACAGTAAATTTTCTACTTAAAAAGTAGTCACTGAGCTCTATTCTGACTACATGTTCGCCGGGTTCAATCTGTATACCATTACCGGAAACATATTCCAGTTTTTCTCCATCAAGAAATATTTCAGCACCATTTGGGGCCTCAAATACTACTGTGGGAAGAAGTGATTCAAGTGTGAGGTTGATTTTATTAGTTTTTCCTCTTTCAACTACGAAAGATCTGGATATTTCTTTAAAATTATCAGATTCTACTTTTATTTGATGGATACCTGCAGTTAAAATAATTTCTTTGTCATTAGTGATTTTTTTTCCATCCAGAATAATCGTATATTTATTACCTGGAGCCGTACTGGTAATATCAAGATTAAGTATCCCCTTATCACTCATTACCGGAAGAATTTCAAGTTTAAATACACTGGTCAGTACAGTCGATGGGATACCTTTCATAACAGGTGTAATTGATAGTAACAGAGGCAGTTCGGAAATATTTACTCCAGGGCATATAATTGAACCGGGAATTACATCTGTATTTGATATTTTGGGTAAAGGAATAGAAATGAACATTTTTCTCGATACAGGAATAGTAGTGGAAAGGAGGCTGCTTCCCTTATATACTTTAATTAATTTTTCAGGGATATTATCCAGTCGATAGTAGATGTTTATCATAAAACTATCTCTGTATTTCATCAGTTCTTCCGGGATTGTAAGTGCTAAGTCCAATCCTTCAAGAAACTGATTGTAAGTTACAAATATACCAGTCAGATCATATAATTTAAAATTTGTTACACTTTTTTCAGAGTCAATTGTAATTAAACTACTAATTTCACCTCTGATATTCACTGAGAAAGAAGACATTATAAAAATAAACAGAAAAAAAACTGTAAGAAATCTTTTTTTCATCACCTGTTCCCTGGAATTAGAAGGCTGGGGTCCTTTGGAGCTCCCATACTTCTTATCTCAAAATGAAGATGAGGTCCTGTAGACATTCCTGTAGTACCCACTTCTCCTATTATCATACCTGATTGTACCTGCTGATTCAACTGAACAAATATTTTTTTTAGATGACAATATACAGTTTCATAATTATTTTCATGTGAAATTGTAATATAATTCCCACATATATCATTGTATTTGATGGTTTTTATTATTCCGGCTCTTGCAGCCATGATCTCTGTGCCTAAGGGTGCAGCGATATCTATACCATTATGAAATTGATTTATTCCCCTGAATGGATCAATTCTGTTTCCGAACCGGGAGGATATACTTCCTACAGGGAGGGGAAACCTAAACATTATCCCCAGAAAAAATGCTCTTTCAACTTTATGAAATTTTTCTCCAGGAAGAAAGTAGTAATTAGTTTTTTCATTATTCTCATTGCCATTTTCTATTGTCAGTTTAACAGCATTTTCCAGATTTCTCCATGATCTGCTCATATATTCAATATCTGACTCCGGGATATCCGGGATAAAGATACCCGGGGTATTTGAAATAAGTAATTCTGTACCAGGGGATATTAAAGCAGGCTGAGTTATTCTGTTCAGGGTTGTAATTGTTTCATAGGGGAAATTAAATCTTGCAGCCAGGGCAAAGATAGTTGTCTCAGTTGTAACTATGTGCCGGTAAATCTGAAGAGGATATAATTCTTTGTTTTGTTCAATATTACGGTAAAAACTACTTATATCATCATTTATCTGTCTAAAGAGCAGATCAGATTGATCGAGCTTATCTATCAGCGGATATAGTTCTCTGTTCAGGGCGAAGGATGGGAGTGTTATAAAGATAAGCAAAAAGCTAAGTATAATTCTTATCATTCATCTTTCTGTATATAAAAACATAGTATCCAAGAATAAGCATGTAGATAGCAGTCAGAGGGACAGCTATTAAAAGTAAACGCTGTGAATATATATAAACTATTCCATAGAATAAAATGATAAATAATGTAAGAACTGCGATTTTCTTAATGGGTATGAGGATTATTTTAGAGAGGCTCATCCCCGATTTTTGTTTAGAAATAATCCAATTCCTGAGTTGCCGCATCAGTGATAAGCCTGTAAGTACTGCAATAAGCAGAATAACTGTTAATGTATATCCTTTGCTGTGTTCTGTAGCGGCGTACCAGAGGGGCAGGGTAATAATCAGGCTTGAGCCTGCTATAAGGATTGTGTAAATTAAAAAATATAGTAAGTTTTTTAATAATCTACGATAATTCCTCAGGATTATAAATAATTTTTCCATTTTATTTTTGATATGCATTAGTTTTCTTCCAAAGCTTCTCTTGTTGTCTTCCATATATTAGCTTCATCGTCCAGCATAAGGCTTAATGCTGTTTCTTCCAGTTTTAAGAGTGTCTTAATAACTTCATCAGAAAGAGATAATGTCTCATAGATAAGAACACTTTTCTGAAAATAGATATAAGCTTTTTCAAAATTTTTCATATGCTGATATATAATGCCATGTGCATATATATCTTTTGCAATTCCCTGGCTGTTTTCAATTTTTTTATCCAGGCTCAGTGCTTCTTTTATATACAGGAGTGCGGAACTATAATTTTTCTGCTTAGAATATATAGATGATAGAATATAATTGTTTGAAGCCATCTCCTCAGACTGATTAAGGCGTTCATTAATAGAAAGAGCTTCATTTATCTTAAGTTCAGCATTTATAAAATCTTCATTTCGTTTATGAATAATTCCCATATTATGCAGAATGATTGCAGCTTCTTCGATTTTTTCAGGTTTTTCTATCATTCCAAAAGCTTCTTCAAAAACTGTCATAGCTGCTTCATATTCTTGTTCAGCAAGAAGAAGCTCACCCAGATTATTTAAACTCCGGGCTTTTATAACAGGATCACCATAAAAATAAGCTGATTTTTTTGCTTTTTCAAAATAAATCTTTGCTGTTCCAAGTTCTCCTGCGGCAAAATATGTTTTTCCAATTGAATTATAGGACCCAATAATTCCTTCTTCATGATCAATGGATATATTCTGCTTCAAAGAGAGGAAAAAGAAATCAAGTGCTTTCTCATAGTCAGAATCTGAAAAAAACTTTGTTCCAAGCTGTGCATATTCTGCGGCCCTGTTGCGTTTTACATTTGAAATCTCAGAATCTACTCCCTTTACAGAGGAACAGGAAGTGAGAATTATACTCAGGAGTAGAATTGAGGTTATTAGTTTTCTCATTAGAATTCTTCTTCTCCATAACTCATGAAGGTAGTAGGCTGTTCTGTGACCCCTGTAATACCGCCCCGAAGGAGCGGATTATTCGAGAGACCTTCAAGAACATCTTTACCCTTTGCAAGGGCCTCACGACTACCCTCAAGGAGCTCCGATATCTGGGGCTGTGTTGTATTAATGTATTTTACAAATGCTGAAAGCTCTTCGGTGGTATTCGCAATTTCGGCAATAATAGAGTAGAGCTCTTTATAGAGTTCATCATCATCGTCAAGCAGGGTAGCTATTGATCCTTTGGGATCCAGCAGATGGGTAACCAGTCCTTTTGTATCGGTCATTCCGGCAGTAGTTATTTCCAGATTTGATGTAATTCCTGAAGTATTAGCAAGGATTTCGTTTGCTGATATCATGGCAGCGCTGATTTCACTGTTAAGCATAGTCACCATTATGACAATTTCATCAATAATTTCACCTACAGGACCTTCAGATTTCCCTTCCAGTGTTGAGTTTAGAGAATTAACAATAGTAGTTATAGACTGAAGAAGCGGACTTATATCATTGATAATTTTTAGTACAGCATCATCTCTCGGCGGTATTTCAACAAGCTCCTTTGCAATAAGTTCCTTACCTTCTTCTGAATCAGTGGAAGGAATAAAACTTAATTCAGGGATCAGTTCTGTTGATTTTCCCGGGTGGAAGAGCATTCCGCCTGCTACCAGGGCAATTGGACTTACTGCATGCTGCAGGACTGAATTTTTTCTCACTTTGTCATAGTATGTATCAAAAATATGGAAATTAATTTTTACTTTATTATTTTTGAGCAACTCAATTTCATCTATCGATCCAATCTGGAATCCCTTATATGTAATCGGCATACCGATACTAAGTCCGTTTCCTGAATTGAAACTGCTTGTGTATTTATAGTCCTTTGCAAACCATCTCTGGTTTATTCCCATCATTACCAGAATGAACACAAAGCTCATTACTGCTAAGATAATAAAGAGTCCAACAATATGATCTGCAAAACGTATCTGAAATTTCATCTTACTT
>CBDVAD010000081.1:0-10927 GCA_965371875.1 uncultured bacterium | reverse complement strand
AAATTAATTGAAATTCCTGTAAGTGATAATTATACATTTAAGACTATCTTTGCAGCCCATTCCTCATTTTCTGCTATTTTTGAACAGTATTATAATAACGGTTCATCCTGGGACTGGAATTTAAGCGCTACAACAGGGGATATGCTTTATACCGATGGAATGAATATTGCCAGAGGTTGGGGGTTTATGCAGGATGGAGAGGCAATGTGGGATAACTGGGTTGAACTAAGAATACCTATAGCCGAGAAAGTAATTTGGGGTGACCTCTTTTTCAGTGGTACAGGCTTCTGGCAGGATCTTTCGGAAGTTGATGAAATGACTATTAATGATTTTAAGTTCTCTTTTGGTGCAGGTGTCAGATTTACTATACCAGGATTGCCAATAGGTCTGTATTTCACCAAGAGATTTGAATTTACTGATGATAAGTTTGCATGGATGCCTGGCGATATATTTACAGATCCTGACGATCCTACTTCCGGAATAGATCTGGTCATTGCATTTCAGTTTGGTCTTTTTTAGGCATTTCACAAAAAAAAGGAGTTAACATTGAGCAAAAGATTATTACTTATTGGAATTTTTATAGTATTGTTTACAACAGGAATTTTTGCAGAAAAACTGACAATGATTGGAGTAGTTGATCTAACAAAGATTGTTTCTGATTATTTCAAGGAATCAACAGCCTGGAGAGAAATTGATGAACTTACAAAAAGAGTGGATGAAAGCACTAATGCAAAAATGAATGAAATCCGTGAACTTCAGGAACAAAGAATTGATGCAGAAAACAGAAATAATGATAGTCTCGTTCTTAGGCTGGATGATGATATACTTAAAAAGCAGCAGTATCTGCAGGAATATCATAAGATTATGTCTGACAGGATTGCATCAAAGAAGGAAAACCTTCTTACATCTTCAGGGTTTTCCCAGGAAATTATTGAAACTATACAATTTATAGCAGAAAATGAAGGTTTTTCCATAATACTTAGAAAAAAGGATCCTAATATACTTTATTATAACTACGAAGTTGACATAACTGACAAGGTAATTGAGAGATTGATTCTACGGGCATCTGCAGGTAACTGATAAAAATGTCAGATATAACTCCGATGATGCTTCAATATCGGAGAATAAAATCTCAAAATAGAGACGCAGTTCTATTTTATCGTCTTGGTGATTTTTATGAAATGTTTGACAGTGATGCCCAGGATGTGTCACGCTTACTCAATATTACATTGACGGCCAGACATGGTATTCCTATGTGTGGAATACCATATCATGCAGCTGGTAATTATATCCCCCGACTTTTAAATGCCGGAAAGAAAATTGCAATATGTGAACAAACCTCTAAACCTCAAAAAGGGAAGGGAATAGTAGACAGAGAAGTTGTTGAAGTAATAACTCCAGGTACAATTATTAACGAGAATTACCTTAAGGGGAACCAGAATAATTATATTGTATCAATTGGAAAAACAGGAGATCATATTTCCTTAGTTTATATGGATCTGTCTACTGCTGATTTTGGAGCGACAGCAATTGATTATGACAATAGAGAAGGGAAACTTAAAAAGGAACTTTTCAGTCTGAATCCATCTGAGCTGATTATCCAGGAGTCTTTACTTGAGGAGGATCCTGTTGTAAGACGTCTTCTTGCAGAAAAACCTGAACTCCTTATAAACAGATACCCGGATTGGAAATATGATTTGGAAAGTTCTTTTCTCAAACTTACGACACAACTGGGTACAGCAAATCTAAAGGCTTTTGGTCTGGATAATAGAAGTCCGGAAATATTTGCTGCAGCTGTGCTCCTTGAATACATCGACAGTACAGCAAAAAGCCTTTTGGCTCACATACAATCCATAAAAATTTATTCTGATATGGACTATATGGGACTGGATGAGGCAACTCAGAAAAACCTTGAAATAATAAGGAATCTGCAGGACAGCACCGAAAGCTTTACATTAATAAGTATTCTGGATAAAACTAAAACAACGATGGGTTCGAGAAAACTCAAAAAATGGCTGCTAAGGCCATTAAGAAATATCCAGGCTATTGCCTTTAGACATTCGGCAATTGATTTTCTTTATCATGATCAAATACTTTTAAATACTGTTAGAACCAGACTGAAGTCAGTACTGGATATAGAAAGATTATCTTCTAAGATTGCCATGGATAAAGCCAATGCAAAAGATTTGGCAGCCCTCGAAATAAGTCTTGGCAGTACACTCCTTATTTCAGATATGCTTGAAGAGTTAAAAACAGTTTCAGATAAATGGCATCTGAATTCTGATATTCAAAAAAGGATAGAGGCTGTTAGAAAGTTAATTATTGATTCTATTTGTGAAGAGCCGTCTTTACTTTTGACCGAAGGAAGGATGATTAAAAATGGTTATAATAATAATTTAGATAAACTAAAAGAGATGAAAGATAATAGTCAGCAGTATCTTAAAGACTATCTTGACTCCGAAAAAGAAAAATCCGGTATTACCAATCTTAAGATAAAGTATAATAAGATTATTGGTCATTTTCTTGAAGTGACAACATCGAATATAAATCTTGTTCCGGATTATTTTATCAGAAGACAATCTCTGGTGAATAATGAGAGATATACTACAGAAAAACTCGGTGAATTGGAATCTGATCTAAACAGTGCCGCAGAAAAAATAGTAATACTTGAAAAAGAACTTTTCCTTGAAATAAGAGACAAGGTAAAGAAAGAAATAAAGACATTTCTAACTGTTGCTTCATATGTATCTGATATTGATTGTCTTCAGTCTTATGCACAGGCTGCAACTGAATATGGGTATGTAAAACCTGAGTTAAACGAAAAACCAATATTGGATATAGGACAGGGAAGGCATCCTGTTGTGGAAAATAACCTTGGGCCAGGTGATTTTATACCCAATTCTATTCTACTGCAGAACAGCTCAAAGTCGTTTGCGCTTATTACCGGTCCTAATATGGCCGGTAAGTCTACTTATCTCAGACAGGTGGCTCTTATTGTGCTAATGGCCCAGGCTGGATCATTTGTTCCTGCTGCCTATGCAAAAATAGGAATTACAGATCGAATTTTCTGTCGGGTAGGCGCTTCTGATAACCTTGCCAGAGGAGAATCCACCTTCCTTGTTGAAATGAATGAAACTGCTTTTATTCTAAGAAATGCAACAGATAGATCTTTGGTTATTATGGATGAAGTAGGCAGAGGGACAAGTACAGACGATGGATTATCTATTGCCTGGGCTATTTCTGAATATCTTTTAAATATGAATATTAAAACCCTTTTTGCTACTCATTACCATGAGCTTACTAAAATAGAGGACAAAAGTCTTATAAATCTCCATCTTGATGTAATAGAAAAAGAAGGAGACATTATCTTTTTAAAAAAGGTTGTTGAAGGAGCTGCAGGTAATTCCTATGGACTTCATGTTGCTAAACTAGCCGGTATTCCACAATCTGTGCTGTTAAGAGCATCATCAATACTTGCCGGTATAAATACCGTTAAAGGTTCCGGTATTGAAATTGAGGATATAAAAACAGAGAATGTACAGCCCTCTCTGTTTAGTCGAAAAGATATTATAGAAAGTTCAATTAAATCAGTGGATTTGAACAGTATGTCTCCTATTGAAGCCCTTAAATTTCTATTCGATCTTCGTGCAGAGATTGAAGCAGCAGAGTAATATCATGTGTATAGATATATATGGGGATAAAAAAATATTTTATTAATCTTATTCTACCGGAACGATGCATACTATGTGGAGAAATTATTACAGATAAAACAAACTTTGACCCCCTTTGTTCTTTCTGTGAATCTCTGCAGCTTGTTCTGCAGAAAAATTTATGCTCTATTTGCGGATTTTCACTTATATCCGAAGTTAATAGCTGTCTTAGATGCAGAGATAGTGAGCTCAATTATATCTCCAACAGATCTGTTTTTAAGTATTCCGGAAGTGTAAAAGAGGTTATTTATCAATATAAGTTTAAAAATCGAAAAAGCCTGTCATTCTATTTTGCAAAAATCCTTTCTGAAGCTCTCCTTGAATATAATTCAGATAGTATAATTGTTCCTGTTCCCGGGCGTAGAATAGTAAAAAAAAGTAAAGGATGGGAGCATATAGATTTAATTGGGAAAATACTTAAACAAAAATATAAACTGCCCGTTCAAAAGTTACTTATAAGAAAGGGTAAAAAAGCACAAAAAACTCTATCCAAAGAAAAAAGAGGAGAGAATTTGCGAAAAAGTATAAGTGTAAGAAAGAATATTAAAAATATGCCTGACTCAATAGTACTGCTGGACGATGTTTTTACTACCGGCACTACTATAAATGAATGTGCAGGGATTTTGAAATCTGCAGGAGTAGAGAAAATTTATTCTTTGACCATAGCAATTGATTGAAGGCTGGACTTGGGGTCTTTTGTTAGTCAAGGATTCAACCCCGAAGGGGCGTCATATTTCAAATGGAGGGTGCAACCCTCCATTTGATGAATCATCAAACTCCAGCCCTGAAGGGGTGGAATAAAAATAGATGGGGCAGCCACTGGTAAAGAACTACATACATATTACGCACCTTTCAGCTTTTAGAGAGTTATGGCTTCGCCATAACACAGGGCTATGCCCTGTGTTTGTATACTATGCCCTTTCAGGGCTAATTTAGTCATTTCACTTTTTAACATCCTATAAATCTATTTACTCTAATTAGCAAGTAATAAAAAACGGAATTGAAAATTGATACAATAGACTCCTTGAATTTGAGGTTTTATAGTCTATAATGAGTTAAATTTATGGTTGTAAAATTAAAAAAGTAAAAGTAGCTATGGGGTGTATCCGGATATGGTTTTTCATACACATTTTAAAGTATTTAAGTATTTTTCTGACTATACTTACGGTAAGATGGGCGAAACAACCAAGGATGCATGGCCGAGCAGCAGACGAAGTCTGCGACCAGGCGGAATGACCCGAACCTTACACAGACTAACACCTCTTGCAGATGACAGAAGCGCAAGCTTCAGCTACCTATCCGATTATCTCGGACGCATGGAAGAAATAGTCTACCCCGACGGCGAAGTACTAAGCTACGGATACGATGCCGGCGGCCAGGTAACAGGCGTAACCGGAGAACGCCTGGGAGTAGAGACAAAATATGTAGAGCAGATAGGCTATGACGAAGACGGACAAAGAGTCTACATGAAGTACGGTAGGGATGCATGTGCGAGCAGTAAGCGGAGCGCACGACCAGCACGGTTTACCGCAAAGGAGCTTGATAGCGAGACAGCATTGTATTACTTCGGGGCCAGGTATTTAGATCCGAGGACTTCAAGATGGATATCCAGTGATCCGGCGCTTGAGAGTTATGTTCCGGTAGCACCTGTGGATGATGAGGCGAAGAAACACAACAAGAGTCTGCCTGGAATGGGCGGAGTATTTAATGCTGTTAACCTGAACACATATCATTATGGTGGGAATAATCCGATGAAATATAATGATCCTACTGGGATGGAGGACGAACCTACAACTGACATGAATACTTGGGAAGCGAGTTTTATGGAATTAAGTGCCAGCTTTATTGCTGCTCCGGTTGTTGGTGGAGAAGGTGTATTAATGGGTACTTCTCTTGTGCATTTTGAAAATAAGGATACAGGAGAATCTTTTGAAGCTACTTATAGCTTTGAACTTACCTCTGTAGAAGGGGTTGCTGCAATGGTTGGTAGCACTGTTGAATTTGGAGCTGTTACCGCTGAATTCGCGTCTTCGGCCACTCCAAACCAAATTGCTGAATCATATCGAGGTGAATTTGAAGTTAAAAATCTTAGTCTACCAATTGGAGTATTTGGGATTAGTGCCGGTCATATTACAAGTGTTAAATGGAAAGGTTTCTCCGTTGGAGGAGGTATTGGTGCAGGGGGAGGATACTCAGATCAAGTTACTGATTATTCACTAGTACCAGGATCAATAACACCTTTAATTACTCCAACATCTAGCTATTATATCCCAGAAGTAGCTAAAGATATTATCAGAGCATATGGAAGATAATAGGGTAGATATGATGAAAAAGAATGATATGAATCTAATAGGAAAAGAAAATGATTTTGTAAAGAATAAGTACCTTATAATAGCAGTTATTATAGCTGTATTGGGAATCTCTTTATCTCAATTTTTCTTGAAGTATCAAAGATCAAAAGATTATAGTGAATTTATAGAAAAATGTAATTTTGATAGAATTGATGTGATTTCTATAGATGAGCTGGAAATGAAAACCACAATTATCGACAAACGTATAATTTGCGATCTTTTTGGAATTAGTAAAAAATGCTCAATCACCAGGGCACAGACAGAAAAAGCTATATGACTACAGTTTACATATATATTTTTATACCGGAAACGATAATTCAGTAGTGATTTATCTAGATAAGGATAAGGGTTCTGATAAAATACAGTTAGCTTTTTATGGTCGTAAAAGTAATTTTTCAATGGAAGGGATTGATGAAAATAATTTAGTTGAGGAAATAGTACAATTAATTATTGAAGACAATTGATGAAGTGTGTCGTTTGAAAAATCATCGACGACACGAGGTTTTTGAAATATTGGAAAACAAACCGATCTTTAAAAAAACATAAGGATTGTCGTGTAACTCCGTTACACGCAGTCCGGTGTTATTAAGGATCCAAAGCAAGGCAAATTTCGCCACAAGGGACCCTTGTGCGATAGTTTGCTGGTCAGTTAGGCTATGATGGCTGTTGCCTTTGGATGGAATAATATCGCTATGCCAGTGCTTTCTCAAAAACTTCCGGATTTGATGCTGCAATCTGAAGAAGCGCTCTTGCAGGTCCTTCCGGATTTCTTCTTCCCTGCTCCCAATTACGTAAAGTTGCCACACTAATACCAATCATAAAAGCAAACTCAGGTTGGGATTTATGTAATTTCTCTCTGATTTTTTTTATATCAATAGAGTTAAAATGAAAAGTTCTTTCAGGTTTTAAGTGTCCATTTTTTATATTTCCAGCCTGCTTAATGCTATCTACAAGATCATTAAAATCATTATTATCCATTCAAATACTCCTTCATGACATTCTTCAGTATTTTCAATTGATTGGGTGACAGATTTTCCTGTTCATTCTTCTTATAGATCAACAGGAAATAAATAGTATCTGTTTTTACTTCACTAAAATAGATAATTCTGAGACTACCTCTCTTACCTGAACCACTTATACTCCAGCGTACCTTCCTTAATCCCCCACTGTTTGGAATTACTTTTCCCGATGAAGGTCGAATAATTAAGGAATGCTGAAATAATCTATACTCCTCATCGGATAGTAGTGTTTTGACACGCTTGGTAAAAATAGGTGTTTCAATGAATGTCATAATTTAATATAAGCCATTGGCGTACATAAATCAAGATCAATATAAAAATAATAACAAAAAAACGGGATTATTCCCGCTGGAAAACAAAGCGTTTCCATTCTACCCTTGTGTTACGGAAGTTTACGAGATACCCAACCTCAATTTTTGAAAGCCGCAAATAATTGATAAGCTGCGCTTTCATAACACCGGAAAGCCTAACTGCAGATTTTAATTCCAGAATAATTTTACCGTCTACAACAATGTCTGTAACATAAGCCCCGGCGAGTTCGCCTTTGTAATAAACCGGATACACTTTTTGCCTTTCTACCGGAATACCTAAGTGAGCAAGTTCTATTACAAGAGCACCTTCGTAAGCAGATTCCAGCAACCCTGGACCAAGAATATTATGAACTGAAAAACAAGCACCAAGAACTGTATTTGATAACTTACTGTGAATTAGTTTTGATAATAGGGGCGAATACCTGGAGCTCCTGAAAAACTCCTGTTTTTGTTTTCACACCTTTCTAACGACGAGAAGTCAAGAAGGATGCATGTGTGAGCAGCAACGAAGTTGCGACCAGCATGCGAAGAGCGAAGCGTGCCTTTACACTGAATGCAGTTCGAGACTCGCAGGACTGTTAAAAACGGTAGAATTAAAAAACCAGGGAGCCAAAAACAACACTGATAAAAAAAAATTATTTCTTAAAGCTCCAGAGTCCAACCCCATACAAACCGTGCACACCCCAAAATTTCACCCCATACTACCGTGATTAAATAAAAAGAGTTTTGATAAAAGCTTAAAACTAAAAAATTGAAATAATTTGAACTTCGAGCGTAAAGGATTGTAGAGGAAATCCCGCACCGGGAAAGGTTTGTGCTGTAGAGACGTAGCATGCTACGTCTCTACTCTGTAAAACAAAATGTGGTCCAGGTAATCATTTTCGGGAGGAATCGGAACGGAAAGCCTGACCCTGCGAAGCAGGGATACGCCCAAATAAAAAAAGGAAAGACTTTATTCGGCTACACGGTATACTCCTCATATTGACTTAATAGAGGCATGTTGCTATATTGACCTATAGCTTAATAATTCTAACGTTAAAGGAGTCTACAGGGCTCCTTTTTTGATGGGTAGATGGTTTTGGAACGGAAAAACAGAGATAATAGTTTAATTAACAGCATTGAACCGGTGATAGAAGGACTGGGGTTTTCACTTGTTGAATTTACATCCCATAGAAGCAGATCCAACCTGACTGTTAACACAATTATTTACAGTAAAAATGGTGTTACTATAGATGACTGCAGTACTGTATTTAAAACTATTATGCCCAGAATTGAAGTTCTGGAAGATTCAAGAGATGTTAATCTGGAAGTTTCTTCCCCTGGAATAACGAGAAATATTAAAACTGCTGATGAATTTGAAATTTTTCTTGGAAAGAAAGTAAGAATTCTTAAAAAGAATGATTCTGAATGGATTCATGGATCCATTGAATCTGTAAATGATAATAGTGTAAATCTTAATGTTGACAAACAGACAGTAGCTGTCAGTTTTGAAGATATTAATAAAGCTAAATTAGAATAATAGGAGGACGGAAACATAATATGGCTTCTGGACTTGCTGATGCAATTAAAGCCCTTGTTCAAGACAAGGGGATTTCTGAGGAACTTGTAAAGAAAACTATTGAAGATTTTATGTATGCCGCTTATAAACGGAAATTTGGAACTGCAGAGAATGCAGTAGTAAAATTTAATGATGATGATACCGAAGTTTCTATTTATGCGCGTAAAAACATTGTAGCCGAAGTACAAGACCCTGTTTTTGAAATACTGCTCGAAGAGGCTCTTCTTGAAAACGAAGAATCTGAGATTGGTGATGAACTTCTAATCTATATAGATCCAGCTGGATTTGATCGTGGTGCTGTTCAAAGTGCAAAACAAAATGCAAAACAGACCCTGAGAGAGATAAATAAAGATACACTCTATTCTGAATTCAAGGAGAAAGAGGGTGAGATGATCATTGGATATCATCAGAGAGAAAGAAACGGTAATATTTTTGTTGATCTTGGAAAAATTGAAGGGATTCTTCCTAAACGATTCCAGTCACCAAGAGAAACGTACCGTCCCAATGATAGAATAAAAGCTTTAATATATGAAGTAAATAAAACACCTTCCGGACTTCAAATAATACTGTCAAGAACTCATACAGATTTTGTAAGAAGAATATTTGAACTGGAAGTTCCTGAAATTTACGATAGCACTGTAGAAATTTTTAAGATTGTCAGAGAACCTGGATACAGAACTAAAATTTCTGTCTATTCCAACAGAGAGGATGTTGATCCTGTTGGTGCATGTGTTGGCATAAAGGGTGTCAGAATACAGTCGGTTGTCAGGGAGATGGAAGGTGAAAAGATTGACATTCTTAAGTATGTAACAGATCCTAAGGAATTTATAAAAAACGCATTATCCCCGGCAGAGGTTGAGAATGTATTAATTCTGAATGAGTCAAAACGACAGGCTCTGGCGATTGTTAATGATAGCCAGTTGTCACTTGCCATAGGTAAAAGAGGACTTAATGTTCGTCTTGCAAATAGATTGGTTGACTGGAATATTGATGTTAAAAACCATGAACAGTTTGAAGAGATGGATATAACCCTTGAATCCAAGAAAGAGCTGGATGCACTTTTTAATGATGCTGATGGAGATACAGAAGAGATTACTTCAATTTCTGAACTTCCAGGAATGCCGGAGCGACTAGCAGGTCTGCTGTCAGAAAATGGCATTGAACTGATTGAGGTTTTAGTTTCACTTGAACGTGAGGAGCTCATTAAGCTGGAAGGTTTAACAGCAGGAGATGTCGATACTATTCAGAATATTATTGCTGAGAGTATTGATATAGTTGAAGAAACTGAACCTGAAGTATACGATGATGATGAATATGATAACAATCTGGAAAATGCAGTTGATGAAGAGGGATATGAATGTCCTGAATGCAGTCATCCGATTACAACAGATATGGAAGTTTGTCCGGAATGCGGCGTAGGCCTGAGTTTCGAAATTGAGGAAGAAGAGGAAGAGGTTTGATCTTGTATCATTACCTCCTGTGATTTATTGATAAGCATAATATTTATTATGCTTTTATATGAGAGAAGAGAGATAAAGGAATTTTATGGCTGAAGAACAGGAAAAAACGAATAAACCAAAATCAACATTAATTAAACATAGAAGACCGGAACCAGCTCCTGAAAAATCAGTTGAAGCTATAGAAAAAAAGAAGGTTGTTGTTGTTAAGAAAAAGGTTGTTGTTAAAAAGGCAACACATAAAGTTGTCGCAAAAAAAGATGTAACCAAAACAGTCGATAAAAAGCAAGAGCCCTCAAATACTCCTGTAAAAGATAATAAACCAGTCGTTAAAACTGAAGATCCTAAAAGCAAAGTCGTTGAAAATAAGATTACAAATGCTCCATCAGGTACTGATAGAAAACCATTTAACACAAGATCTGATTCACGACCAGGCCAGCAGGGTGGAAGACCACCGTATCAGGGTGACCGACAGGGTGGAAGACCACCGTATCAGGGTGACCGACAGGGTGGAAGACCAC
>CBDVAD010000080.1:0-10997 GCA_965371875.1 uncultured bacterium | reverse complement strand
ACTCTCTGATCTAAGTTCCAAACGTGCAAGGGTTCTTGGACAGGAAGATCTTGGTGGAGGAATAATTGAAGTTGATGCGGAAGTGCCACAGGCAGAAATGCTGAGATACTCAATTGATATTAAATCAATTACTTCCGGGACAGGTTCATTTGATATAGAATTTGATCATTACTCAACTATTTCAGGTAAAATATCAGAAGCTGTCATCAAAGCATCAAAGGCATCAGAAGAATAGGCCCCCCTATCCCCCCAAGCCCCCCCATATAAAGGGAGGGGTAAGGGGCTGGTTATCTCTCTGACAGGGGAGTAAAATCTTTTCCAGGAATTTTTATATGTTTATATGCCGGACGCATAATTCTACCGCCATTAAGTGATTCCTCTATCCTGTGAGCACTCCAGCCGGCAATTCTGGCAATTGCAAAAATCGGAGTATATAGATCCTCAGGAATTCCAAGAAGTCTATAAACAAATCCCGAATAGAAATCTACATTAGCAGATATTACCTTTGTATTTCCTTTAACCTCTGCAAAAACAGATGGAGTAAGTTCTTCCACCAGATTCAGGAGATCAAATTCGTCCTCAACACCCTTCAATTTTGCCAGTTTGCGGGCTTTTGTTTTTAACAGTACAGCTCTTGGATCGGAATATGTATAAACCGCATGTCCCATACCATAAATCAGCCCCGTTTTATCAAAAACTTTCTTTTTAATTATTTTTGCAAGATATGCATAGACTTCCTCTTTATTTTTCCAATCCTTTACATTTTTCTTAATATTATCAAGCATGCTGATCACCTTAATATTTGCACCACCATGTTTAGCACCTTTTAGAGAACCAATTGCAGCAGCAACTGCAGAATAAGTATCTGTAGATGCAGAAGAAATAAGATGGATTGAAAAAGTTGAATTATTACCCCCACCGTGTTCGGCATGAAGAACCAGACACAAATCCAGAAGTTCCGCTTCTACTACTGAATATTTTTTATCCGGGCGAATAAGCATTAATAAATTTTCTGAAGTACTTAAGGCAGGATCCGGAGCATGTATAAATAGTGTTTTATGCTCATGATAGTGTTGTTTAGCCTGGTAAGCATAAGCGACAAAAATAGGGAACCATGAAATTAATTGAATACTCTGCCTTAAACAATTTTCTAAAGAGAGATCTTCCGGATTATCATCATAAGAATATGCTGCAAGCACACTTCTTGCAAGTTTGTTCATTATATTCGTACTTGGTGCTTTTAAAATCATATCTTCTTTAAAACTTTTTGGCAGTTTTCTATTTTCTGCAAGGATTTTTATAAAAGAATCAAGCTCATCTTTTTTGGGAAGTTCTCCAAAAAGCAGCAAATATACAGTTTCTTCAAAACCAAATCTTCCTTCTTTCAAAAACCCCTCTGCCAGATCTTTAATATCAATACCTCTATAGCGCAACCTTCCTTCTACAGGTACTTTTTCATTTTCATCTACTATGTAACCATGAACATCACCTATCTGTGTAAGTCCGACCAAAACTCCAGTACCGTCACTGTTTCGCAGGCCCCTTTTAACATCATAGTTACCAAATCTTGCAGGATCTATTACATTATTTTTTTTTGCTAATTCACTATATTTTTTTAAATCTCCATCATTAAATGACTTCATCTTAAAACCTCCTCTGTTCTTCTATTTTAATTCAAACCAGACATCCCGAATTATATGATTCTTTGCAATACCTTTTTTCTCAAAACTTGTGTTTGGCCGCCATTTTATTCCATCAGCATAAGCTTCGTATGGATTACTCAGTTCACTAAACTGACTCAAAACACTTAGTATCTGCTCAGCATAATTTTCCCAGTCTGTAACCCCATAGATGTACCCTTTCTTCTCAATCAGCGGAATTAGTTCCTGTATAAACCCAGGCTGAATAAGTCGCCTTTTATGGTGTTTTTTTTTCGGCCATGGATCAGGAAAGAAAATGTGTACACCAAAAAGACTTTCTTTAGGAATCATCGTTCTAATAACCTGAACAGCATCATACTGAATAATTCTAAGATTTGATAAGTGCAAGTGATCTATACGACTCAGAAGTTTCCCCACACCTGGAGTATGAACTTCTATTCCAATATAGTTTTTATGCCTGTTTTTTTCAGCAATCTCTGCAGTTGCATGGCCCATCCCAAAACCTATTTCAATGATAACAGGATTTTCGTTGCCAAAAACATTTTTAAGATCAAGAAGTTTTTCCTGAAAAGGAATACAATACCTGTCTGAAAGCACTTCAATTGCTTTTTTTTGAAGATTGCTTAAACGACCGGTTCTTAAAACATAACTTTTAATCTCTTTTCTGCCAGTGTCTGTCATGTACGGATACTATTTTAAATAGAAAAATATTACAAGAGACTTAACTATTTATGGAATAGTATGGACTAGAATCGTATTGCAGTCCGTTTTTTGGCTATAAGTTCCTGAATATCTTTTACAGTTCTGGTAGTAAGCGATTTTTTTGCAAAGTATTTTGCATGACTATAATCCATTTCACTAATCTGACGCCGTATAAACTGTATCATATTATGACTGGTACTAAAAGAATCAATGCCCAGTCCTATGAAGTATTCCAGCATATCAGGATCAGTCGCAACATTACCACAAACAGAAAGGGGACAATCATGCCTTTCAGCCGCATCATTTATTTTTTTGATTGCCCGTAAGACAGAAGGATGCTGAGGAGTATAAAGTTCAGCTATATTCTCATTACTCCTGTCAATTCCAAGAAGATACTGTACAAGATCATTTGTACCGATACTTAGAAAATCTGCTTCTTCTGCCAGTTCATCCACCATCATAACAGCAGAAGGGAGCTCAATCATTGCTCCAAGCTCCGGATCACTAACACAATCTATACCCTCTCCAATCATATCATCAATAATTGTCTTTACAATACTGACTGCTTTTCTAAAATCCTCAATTCCGGTAACAAGAGGAAAGAGTATTTTTAATTTATAACCCATACCTGCCCTCAGAAGGGCCCGCAGCTGTACCTCAAATATATCCTGGTTTCGTAAACTGTATCTAAGACCTCTTAGTCCCATGAAAGGGTTAGCCTCTGCCTGATCAATGGAACCAAGAACTTTATCTCCACCTATGTCCAGAGTTCTAAAAACAACATCATTCATCTGCTTTAGTAAACGTCTGTATATTAAATACTGTTCCTCTTCTGAAGGAAAATCATTTCGAATAAGAAATAGAAACTCACTCCGGTATAATCCTACCCCTTCTGCCTTTAACTCTTTTGCGGCCCTGGCATCGCTTAATATATTAATATTTGCCTGTACCTTTATCTTCTTTCCATCCAGTGTAATTGCTTCATCAAGGATTACAGGCTTTTTGGTATCTTTCTCCTTTATGTGTCTTAAATTATTTAAATATTTATCAACAAGTTCTGCATCAGGATCAATAATAATACTTGACTGAAAGGCATCTACAATAAGAAGTCCATTATAACCTGATGTGAAAAAATTAATATCTGTCAAAAAAACAACAGGAACATCCAAAGATCTGGCAAGTATAGAGATATGGCTCGTAGCACCGGCACCATACAGAATAAATCCTTCTGTATGCTGAGCAGCAAGTTTTACAAGTTCTGAAGGCATAATGTCTTTAGCAACTATTATCTGACCTGAATAATCACCATCTTCGTTCATATCCTCTGTTAAATTCCGCAGCATTCTATGACCAAGATCTTTGAGATCCAGAATTTTCTCCTGGACATGAATATTTTTACTATTCATAAATAATTCAATATACTCATTGACTACAAGAATAATAGCTTTGGAAGGTATTTCACCCTTTTTTATATAGTTTCGAATGGAACCGGAAAAATTATCATCACTCAGCATAAGGAGATGGGATGCAAAAATAAGTGAGCCAGCCTCTGAAAGATTCTCATCCATCCTGGCCTGCAGAACTTCCAACTGATTAACTGAAGAATCCAGGGCATCTTCAAATGCGTCAATTGTTTCAAGATAATGCAGATTTTCTATTGTAAGAAGAATACCATCATTAGATGTGGATAGGTAAAGAGCATTTCCTATAGCTATCCCTTCAGAAACTGACTTTCCTTTATAGAATTTCTTTTGTAAATTGTAGTCTTTTTTTTGTATCTTCCCGCTGCTTTTAGACAACTGAATAAGTGTCTTGGCATTTTCCAAAAATGTAGCAAGCTGGGATGCTATAGTCTGTAAAGATTTAATATCATGAATATCATAATAATCAAAAGCCGGATCCTCCAACACTAAAACACCCAGGATCTCTGACTGATAAAGGATCGGAACTGCCAGAATAGAGTTATACTGTTCCTCATCCATTCCCGGAACATGCTTAAAACTGGGATCATCTGATCCTCTGGGGATATTTATTGGTTTACGTTCTTTCATAGAACGTCCTGTAATACCCTCACCCGAGAGCAATCTAATCTTTCCTACAAAATCAGGATTCAAACCGGCAGTAGCTCTTAAAACAAGCTCTTCTGTAGAATCATCCAGCAGGAAAATTGAACAGGCTTCTGTCTGCATGTGTTTTGCAACTAATTTTACAACTATTTTAAGGAGTCCTGTAACATTTGTTTTGGTGTTGAAGATACTTGTAAGCTCTCTGACACTGCAAATAAGATCAAACGTTTTTTTCATATTCAGACTCCATTATATTACATAGGCTATTATACAAGAGAATGCAGTTTTTCTCTAATAAATTCTGATTTATCTTCTAAACCTATTCTCCCGCTGTTCATAATCAGATTTTGAGGATTAAAAGGATCCAGTCTTACGGAACCCTTACTCTCATTTATTATTCGCAGAACCTTATCTACAGAGATTATTGAAACTTTTGAAAATGTAATACGTATTTCCCCTTTTTTTTCTTTCAAAGAGCTGATAAAGAGCTTTTTACAGATAATCCTTAGTTCTGAGATTGAAAGAAGACTATTTACTTCATCAGGAAGCGGCCCAAACCTGTCTTCAAGTTCAGAAACAATTCTTCCCAGATCATAATCTGTCTGAATGGAAGATATTTTCTTATAAATTTCCATTTTTTCAGATTGGTCACTTATATACTCATTTGGAATAAAGCCCGAGTAATCCAGATCAAGGAGTACCTCAGGGGCTGTTTCTTCTACGGTGTCACTCATTTCTGCAATTGCTTCATCAAGGATACGAAGATACATATCAAAACCTACAGAAAGAATTTCTCCATGCTGCTGCCTGCCGAGCAGATTTCCGGCACCTCTTACTTCCAGATCTTTCAAGGCTATTTTAAACCCTGAACCAAGCTCTGTATGATCAGATATAATTGAAAGACGTTTCATGGCAATATCGGAGAGAGCTCTTTTTTCGGGATATAGAAGATAAGCATATGCCCGTTTATCAGACCGACCGACCCTGCCTCTTAACTGGTATAACTGACTGACACCATACATATCCGCTCTATCTATAATAATCGTATTTACATTTGGAATATCTATTCCATTTTCAATAATTGTTGTTGCAACAAGAACATGGAAACCTCCGTGTATAAAACGATGCATCACATCTTCAAGCTGACTGCTGTTCATCTGTCCATGAGCAGTCTCTATAAGCAATTCAGGCATTAGCTTTTCAAGGAAGATTCTTGTGGGAAGCAAAGTTTCCACTCTATTATGAAGAAAGAAGATCTGCCCGCCTCTCTCTACCTCTTTTCTAATAGCATTGGAAATGATCTCTTCATCAAATTCCTGAATTATAGTCTTAATGGGACGTCTGCTGTGTGGTGCGGTCTCCAGGATAGACATATCCCGTATTTTTATAAGAGACATATGAAGTGTTCTTGGGATGGGAGTAGCAGAAAGACTCAGACTGTCGATTGAATTTTTAAGCTTCTTCAGCTTCTCTTTATCTTTAACTCCGAAACGCTGCTCCTCATCGGTTATAAAAAGGCCAAGATCCTTAAATTCAACATCTTTCTGTATAATTCTATGAGTTCCTATTAAAAGATCTATTGATCCGTTCCTTGTATTTTCAAGTATCTTTTTCTGTTCCTTTACAGAGACAAACCTGCTGATCATACCAATTTTTACAGGATATCCTTTGAATCTCTCTTCAAAATTTTCAAAATGCTGCTCTGCAAGTATTGTTGTAGGTGCCAGAAATGCAACCTGTTTCCCTGAAACAACGGCCTTAAATGCGGCCCGCATTGCTATCTCTGTTTTTCCATATCCAACATCACCACAGATCAACCTGTCCATAGGCTGATCACTCTCCATATCAGATTTAACATCTTCTACACATTTTAGCTGATCCACAGTTTCCTCATATGGAAAAGCAGCTTCAAATTCCAGCTGCCAGTCTGTATCCTCCGGAAATTTATAACCTTTGGCTTTCTTTCTCTTTGCATAAAGATCAATAAGCATCTCTGCAAGATCTTCAACAGACTTTCTGACCTTTCTCTTTCTGGTTTCCCAGGACTTTCCGCCAATCCTGTCCAGAGCTGGAGCACCACCCTGCTTACCTATATACTTTTGAACCATATTAACCTGTTCAATAGGAATAAAAATGGTTTCTTCGGCTGCATATTCAAGTTCTATGTAGTCCCTCTCTGTTCCGGCAGCTTTAATACGATCAATTCGACGGAACCGGCCAATTCCATAGTTAATATGAACTACATAATCACCAGGATTTAATTCGATAAAGGTATCTATGGCCTGACTCTTAACTCTACCTACAGATTCCGGAACCCTTCGCCTACGCCCGAATATTTCATTTTCCTGAATTGCTATCATTTTAAGATCCGGAAGAGAAAATCCTTCTGATATACTCATCGGGAGAATATCGAGGTCAAAGTCCTTAAGTATTTGTCCTACTCTTGCCGCCTGTATTTCAGATTCAGAAAATATTGTAATTTTATAACCGGCATCTTTAAGCTTTCCTAACTCTTCTTTGAAATAGTTTATATTTCCGAAAAAGGATCTTGCATGTTCATATGAAAATCTAATCCTTGAATCATCAGGATTTTTTATATCAGGAAATATAATCTTTCTTTTCGCCCCGGCAATAAGAGTTTCATAATCACTAAGTACCAATTCGGGAATTACAGAAGGAAGATCCTCCCGTCTTGCACGATTATATAATTCTCTTGTTTCTTTTATAAGAACTTCCCATGTATTTAACAATCGATCCTCATGAATAAGAACGATATTGGATTTATCACTCATATAGTCAATCAGACTTCCAGGCTTATCAAAAGTAGTGGAAAACAGAAACTCTTCATTTTTACAACTCTTTCCTATTTCCAGCATTTCCAGTTCTTCTTTTCCACTTTTAAGAATGCTTTTGAGAGCATCAATACGTTCTTTATCCCACAGAACCTCTGTTGCAGGATAAATAGTTATCCGTTCAAGTTTTTCTTTTGATTTCTGGGTCAATGGATCAAAAAGTTTTATCTCCTCAACCTCATCCCACTCAAATACTATTCGCACGGCAGAATCCCGGCCATGAGGGAATATGTCCAGGACTTCCCCTTTCAGGGAAAATTCACCCGGCATAGTAACTTTTGTGACCCGAAGATAACCATATGAAACAAGTAAATCTTCCCATTCAACAGGATCTATACTATCTCCGATTTTTAGTTTTACAATCCTTTTCCTAATAAATGATGAAGGAGGTACAGGTGTAAGAAGAGTCTTAAGAGATAAGACAATAACCATCTTTTTATCTCTCAGAAGTTCAGATAGAAAATGGACACGCTTACCTGCTATATCAGATTGATAATTATTGCCACCGAAAATTATATTTTCCCATCCGGGGAAATAACAAACATTTTCATTCATTACCTGAAGGTCTTTCAGAACTGTTCTGGCCTCTTTTTCTGTTGGTGTAACAACCAGAGTACTGACCTTTGAGAGGTTTGAAAGCTTTTTTATCAGGTAAGTTCGAAAAAAACCATCTGCACCTTCAATTTTTATAGGAAAATTATTCCCAATAAGGCTGTCCAGTGTCTTTATATATGGTGGATATTGATTTAAAATTGAATCCAGGTAATTTATGAATAATGTTATCATATAAATATCCGAAAATTATAATGGTATCTATGGAGAACTATTTTGAAAAAAATCATATTGCTATTATATCTATCATTGGCAACTGCGTCATTAACTTTCACCTTCTCTGACAATGTGTCAGTTTCCATCCGTTTTTTTGACAAGAAAATATACTATCCTGATAGTGAAATTCAGCTGCAGGTTAGAATAGTAAACAATTCCAGTACTAATTTCTCTTTTAATTCTGCAGAAATACGGTCTTTTAATTTTAATTTTACGGCAAAAACTCTAACAAATATAAGTATTCGTGAGTCAGATGAATATCTTCTAAGGAACCGCACAAATAATCCTGTTTTTTACAGAGAAATAACGCTTCTTCCTGGTGAGGAATATGCTTTTATAACCCGTCTGAGTGATTTTGTGGATATTACTGACAGTGGAATTTATATTATTCAATCAAATTTTTATCCTGACTTCCAGATGGGTTATGAGTCAAGCTATATTGAATCAAATAAGCTTACACTTTCTATAAGACCATCTATTGATATTCCGGAATTTCTGGAACAGATAGATATTGAAACAGGTGAGATTCTGGAAATGATTTCTATGCCCCCTGACGAAGTAGTCAAATACACAATCGAGGCAAGATTGCAAAGTTCATGGACAAAATTCTTTCTGTATCTTGATATTGAATCTCTGCTTCTTAATCATCCGGACCGTAAACATCAGTATAATAAGCTGTCTGAAGAGAAACAAATGGAAATGATTGAGGAATATAAAAACGAACTTAAAAATAAACGTGTTGACAATGATATTCTTCTTATGCCATCATCCTTTGAAATTCTAAAAACAAGCTATACAAATAATGAGGCAACAGTAGTAGTGAACGAAAGTTTTATTTTTCCGGATTATACAGAGTTTAAGAAATATACTTTTTATCTACATCGATTTGGAGCTGTATGGACTATATACAACTACGAAGTTCGAAACCTTGGAACTAAATAGTGAAAACACTACTCGTAATTGAACAGGACACTACAAAGGATCAAATTATAGAGCATCTGGCGCCAAGAGGATTTGATTTCATCCACTACCGAAACCCGATAAAAGCTCTGGATAATATTGAAGAGATTAAACCGGATCTTGTAATTTTCAGTGCTGTTGATTTTCCAAGACACTGGAAACCATTTATAACTTTGCAGCGAAGTTTCTTCTCAAAAGATGAATCTGTATTTATTCTGCTTAGAGGTGATCATTTCCCTACAGAAGAAAGTACTAAAGCAAGTGAGCTGGAAGTAAATGGTATTGTATCGGATAACTTTAATAATCCGGAAGTTCTGGGTCAATTGGAAGATATTTTCAGCCGTTTTAATGTAATTGATGATAAAAGAATAAGCAGACGCTACTTAAGTATGGTAACAAAAGATCTTGAATTTATTTTCACACACCCACTCTCCCCTGCCCTGATAACAGGTGAGATAACAGATATTTCGCTTGGTGGAATCAGTTTTCTACCGGAAGCACCTCAAACAACTCAGGATATCCGGGAAGGTTCAGTAATTACTGATTGCACCTTGCGGCTTAAAGAATCTTTTAATACAATATCAGTAACAGTTATTAGAAATAATAATATTCTTTCACTTGGATTCAAAAATCTGGATCAGGATTTGAAAGAAGAACTGATGGAGTATTTTCACGAGATTCCGGAACGGGAACTGGCAAAAGTACTGCATCCTGGAGGATAAGCCATGAGTGTAACCAAATATATTGAAACCCAGCCTTTGTATAAAATAACAAAGTACAAATCTAAAATTGATTACAGAAATTGTGCTGTTAGTTTTACAGGATCGGCAAGAAAACACCCCTACGACCAGGAAAAACTACTTCTGGTTGCGGATCCTTTTACCTCGCATACAGTTTTTTACGAGTTCAGAATCGAAGATATCGTCCATTATGATGATTTACCTGGAATTGCAACCGATAGCGGCGAGAACCTTATGATGATAAGACTCTGGATAAATAAAGGCAGCCTTGGCCTTAAATATGAGCCCTTTGAAGTTGACGATCCTCTCCGCTTTATGAATGACAGTGAACTTCTTCATCAGATACTAAAAGAAACAGATACACATAAAAGTTAATGGCCTGGTCAGAGCTTCTATCCGATAAGCTAACGTGTACGCTTTGTCCTCATAACTGTGTGATCCGTAAGGATCATTATGGTATTTGTTCTATCCGTAAAAATGAGAACATGGAGCTCAAACTACCATGGTATGGATTATTATCAGCTATTAATGTTGATCCAATTGAAAAAAAACCACTTTATCATTTCTATCCTGGTTCAGATATACTTTCAGTAGGATTTTATGGATGTAATTTCCACTGTCAATTCTGTCAAAACTACCAGATCTCTCAGGAAACTAAATCTACAAACAATAAACAACCAGTCTCTCCTGGAGAACTTATTGGATTAGCCATAGATAAAGGAATATCTTCTATAGCATATACCTATTCTGAACCTATAATACATTTCGAATACATTAAGAAATGTGCAGAGCTTGCACATTCTCATGATATCAAAAATGTACTGGTAACTAATGGTTATCTAAATCCATTACCCGCTAGTGAGCTTCTCTCACTGATGGATGGGGTAAATGTCGATCTAAAGTCTTTTACAGAAACTTTCTACCATAAAATTGGCGGTCGCCTTGAACCAGTAAAAGAGTTTATCAGACTTGCCTCGGAACTGACGCACCTTGAAGTAACTACACTTGTTATCCCTGGTGAAAATGATTCAGAAGAAGAAATTACAGGGATTGCTGAGTTTCTTGCAGATCTGGATATAAATATTCCTCTTCATCTTTCGTGCTATTACCCTGTTTATAAGTATAAAACTCCACCAACTTCAATTGAATCAGTTCTTTCTCTTACTAAAAAAGCTGAAAAACTGCTTA
>CBDVAD010000079.1:0-11197 GCA_965371875.1 uncultured bacterium | reverse complement strand
GTAGCAAATTACATTTTAGATTTTCCACAGGAATCACTTGGCTTGTCTATTGGTGATCTTGCAGACAGAAGTGGTGCAAGCAAAGCTGCTGTGATACGCTTTTGTAAAACCCTTCGTTTTGATGGGTACAGGGAATTTTCTATTAAACTCGCCTATGATATCTCATCAAATAATATTGAAGAGGATGTATACACAGATATACAGGTAGGTGATAATCTTAAAACGATTATAAAAAATGTCTCGCATAATAATAAAAAATCTATTACTGATTCTCTTTTGGTTCTTGATTTCAAAGAGCTGGAAAAAGCTGTTGAGGCTATTCACAACGCTTTACGAATTGATTTTTACGGCGTAGGTGCTTCCGGTATAACAGCAATGGATGCCCAGCAGAAATTTATGAGGATTAACAGATACTCCATGGCCTATACAGATACTCATCTTCAGGCAACAGCAGCAGCTAATTTATCAGAAAGAGATGTGGCAGTATTTATCTCTTATTCTGGCGAAACCAGAGATATAGTAGAGACTTTAAAAATTGCCAGACAGACAAATGCTGTCACAGTTTCAATAACAAAGTATGGAAGCAATACCCTTAGTGCTAAGGCTGATATAAATCTTTTTATTTCATCCCCGGAAACCACTATGCGAAGTGGAGCCAGCGGGTCGAGAATAGCACAGCTCAATATGATTGATATTTTATTTACAGCTGTAGGCAGTATTGAATATCCGGAGATTAAGAAATACCTTGACAGGACAAGAAAAGTCAGGGCAATTAAAAGATTTAGTTCATGATGCTAAAAAAATTCTCTTAATATAGCTGCATGAATTTTCTTTCGGAAATTAATAATCTTATCACTGTTTGTATCTCTTCCCATGTGAACCCTGTTGGTTAGAATTACTGCTTCCAGTTCTATTTCAGGATCAATCCAGACACTGGTTCCGGTAAAGCCTGTATGCCCATAGGCTGATGAACTGAAACCAGCTCCGGCGAAAGAATTATTATCCTGTGTTAGAAATCCATATGTCCTTTTGGGTGAAAGACCGGGGGTCTGATTAGAAGTCATCAACCTTATACTTTCCTTTGAGAGGATCCTGTGATCATTTAGGATTCCATCATTTCTAAACAGGCTGAGCAGTTCCGTGATACTGGAAGCATTTCCAAACAGTCCTGCGTTTCCTCCCGCTCCCTTAAGACAAAAAGAGTTTTCATCATGGACCTCTCCGATTAACCATCTTTTTCTCCATGAACAGAACTCAGTTGATGCAAAATTGTCTTTTTTCGGAAGAGGGTTGAACATGAGACCGGTGATAGATCCGGGGGCTGTCACGAATTCTGTAAAAAGTTCCGGCAGATCTTTGCCGGTAATTTTTTTAAGAATTTGCGTAAGTATTATATATCCGGTACAACTGTAGATAACCTGAGTACCAGCCTTTACTACAGGGGTAAGAGAAAAAAGATAATTCAGCGCCTTTTCCTGATCAATATCATTCTCTCCCGAAAACAGTTTGAAAATTTCAGGGACAGAGGGAAGGCCGGAAGTGTGAGTAAATAATTGATGAAGTGTAACATCAGCAGTTTTTGTAGAAAGCTCAGGAATAAATCTCCCGACTGTTAGAAGGGGAGATATTCTTTCTTTTTCAAAGATAGAGAGAGCTGTAATTGCAGTGGCCAAAGGTTTGGTTAGAGAAGCAAGATCAAAAAACGTATCCAGGCCCATTTCTTTGGAATCAGGATAAATCTGTCTTTCTCCCTTTGCTTCATTAAAAACAATCCTGCCCCTTTTTTTTACAAGGATAACAATTCCAGGGAAGGTTCCATTGCTTATTTCATCATCAATTATAGAATCAATTACACCATTGGATTTCATAGCAAATTATGAATTCCTTAAAACAAGACCAATATGTTCATCGTTCTCTTTCAAAAGAGTTCTGGCTTTTTCTGCATCTACTTTCAAAAGAAGAGACACAATTGCAACCTTTGGTTTTTTACCACAATCCTCAAAGGCTTTCATGGCAGTTTGCTCGTCACAATCGCAAATCTGCATTATTAATCTTTTTGAACGGTTAATCAGTTTACTGTTCACCGGTACCAAATCAACCATCAGATTATTAAACACCTTTCCGAGACGGATCATCGAGGCTGTGGTTATCATATTTAATACCAGTTTCTGGGCTGTCCCCGATTTCATCCGGGTTGATCCCGTTACAATCTCCGGCCCAACATCGATACAGATTTTATGATCGGCATGTGCAAAAATTCTGGAATTACTGTTACTGCTTATTGCACAAACTACAGCTCCTGCTTCTCTGCCTCTTTTCATTGCACCAATTACAAATGGAGCCTGACCACTGGCGGTTATTCCTATTACAATATCTTTATCACATATTCCTTTTTCATCCAGAGCCTTTGCGCCCTCTTTCTCATCATCTTCAGCCCATTCAACTGCCTTTGTCAGAGCTTCTCTTCCTCCGGCAATAATCCCCTGTATCATCTCAGGATCTGTTCCAAAAGTAGGAGGGCATTCCGATGCATCAAGAACTCCCAGGCGCCCTGACGTTCCTGCTCCAACATAAAACAACCTTCCTCCCTGCTTAAAGGAATGAACTGCTGAATCGACAATCTCTGCTATATCACCGAGGGATTGCTCAATAACAGCTGGAACAATTTTATCAGCATCATTTATAATCCTTATAATCTCTAAAGTTGACTTAGTGTCAATATCATTAGATTTAGGATTGGGCTGTTCTGTTGTCAGACTCCCCAGATAATCCATTTTTAACTCCTTAGGTTGCATAGCCGAGCAGGAACGAAGTTCCGACCAGGCAGGCTGCATAGGCGAGCAGCTTAGGTTGCATAGCCGTGCAGTAAGTGAAGCGCACGACCAGGCAACTTGTTGGCGACCAGCCTGTTCTATATTTATGGTAAAGATAATTTACCCATTACTGCTTCCCTATCTGCACCAGTAGCTGATGGAATGTTATTAGGTTTTCCACACCAGGCATAATATCCCATCAATGCAAATGCCGCAGCCTCTTTAAAGTCAATACTGATTCCTGCCTCATCTCCGGTAAGAATCCTGCAGTCTTTAAGCTGATCCTTGATTGAATTCACAATTACAGGGTTATGCCCTCCGCCACCATTGATAATAAGGGTAGAGGGTAGTCTGGTAAGATGAGTTTTATATGCCTGTACAATAGACAGAGCGGTAAATTCCTCTGCCGTTCTGATCAGGTCTTCTGTTATAATAATTCCTTTTAAATATTTATCATAAAATGATGTTCCAAACTCTTCTCTTCCTGTTGATTTTGGTGGGTTTTTTATAAAATATGGATGTTTCATCCACTTTTTAAGAATATCCTTTTTTAGGTTACCTTTTCTTCCTATTTCTCCATCCTTGTCATAAGCAAGTTTTCCTCCTGTAAAATCAGATACAAGGCGGTCAATTATCATATTTCCAGGACCTGTATCAAAAGCAACAAGGGGGAGATCCTTATTCTCTATAAATGTAACATTTCCAATACCGCCAATATTTTGAAAGGCTGTACAGTTTCCAAACTTCTCTGACAGCAGTAGATCAAGGAATGGAACAAGAGGAGCCCCTGAGCCTCCCGCTGCAATATCGCCGGTACGAAAATCAGATACAACAGGGATACCCGTTTTCTGGGCAATAACTGAGGCTTCGCCAATTTGAAGGCTGCCTCTTACCATTTTACCACAATATTCACTTTTCTCAGCAATATGGTATATAGTTTGTCCATGGGACCCTATTACTTTTATATCTTTAGATTCAAGCCCTGTATGATCCAGAAGATTAAGCACAGCATCAGCAAACAACTCCCCCAAAATAGAATTCATAAGTGCAAGATTTTTTAATGAACCTGCAGAATCTTCAAAAAGATCAAAAATAGAGTTTTTTATCTGCTCAGGTATAGGATAGCTGATACCCTCTATTTTTTTTATCTTAATACCCGGGCTGTATTCTTCAAAAGTCACAACCCCAGCATCTATTGAGTCTACAGAAGTTCCGGACATTAAACCAATTGCATTGATTGTACTCATAAATTCAGTATGCAGCTTAATTCTATTTTTGTCAAAATATTTTAAAATTATTTTTCAACTGTAGTTACAATAAATAAAAATAATTTTTATTGACAGGTAGGAATACCTATTTTATAATTGATTAATTACGCAGGAGGAAAATAATGAAAAGACTCTTTTTAGCATTTATCATTTTGGTTGCTGCAGCATCTGTTTTTGCAGCTGGAGGAAAAGAAGCAGCAGTTGAAGAAGCAAAACCCGATAAACTGATCTACATTACACCTTCATGGGGTGCACCTTCAGAAGAACTTGTAGCTAAGTTTGAAGCACAAACAGGAATCAAGGTAGAAGTCTCAACATTGAGTGCTACGGACCTAAAAACAAAGGTTATGCAGGCTGCAGCCGGTAAGGTTAATCCTGCCGATATCATCTTTGTTGGTATTAGTGATCTTGGTACATTCGGAAGTTCAGGTATTCTTACAGACCTTAATGGTGTAGTTCCTGATTCTGTTTTTGACAAAGTAGCCGGAGCTAACTTCTTCGAGATGGACGGAGCTACCTATGCTGTTCCTATGTATCAGCAGATGGTTATGATTGATTATGACAGATCAGCTCTTGAAAAAATTGGAACATCTGCAGCTGCAATAAAAACATGGCAGGATTTTGAAGATGTCTCTCTAAAACTTAAAGAAGAGGGAATTTACGAATATCCTCTTGCAATGGCTGTAAGACACTGGTCATGGTACCTGATTGCACTTTCACAAGGGTCTACTTTATTTGATAAAGACGGCAATCCCACTTTTGATGATCCTAAAGACCCTGCTTATGGAGCATACAAGCGACTCATCAAATGGTTTGAGATGGGCATGATCTCCCCTGAAAGACTTACATCACCAAATGCACATCCGTCTTTCTGGGCAGGACAGGCTGCTTTTCACCAGGCATGGCAGGGATCTCTTGCTATAGCAAACAATCCGGAGAAATCCAAGGTAGCACCAAATGCAGATTATCTCCTGCTTCCTGAACAGCATTTTACATGGTCTCTTCCTGCAGGTCTTGGAATTTCCAGTTATACTGAATATCCCAAAGCATCATTAAGCTTTGTTGAGTTCATGGTTTCCGAAGAACCTCAGCTTTTCAGTTATGAAGGAAATGGTATGTTTCCATCCAACAAAAAGATCTTTGCCGATCTGGGAGCTCAGGGCAAAATTGACGGTTGGGATGCTATGTCTGAACAGGCAAAGTATGTTATTCCTCTTCCTTACAACACACCATGGTTTGCAGAATTTGAAACAGAACTTAAGAATTCTCTAATAAGGGTTGCAAAAGGTGAAGTTGATGTGGATAAGGCAATTAAAGATCTTGGTGATTTTACCAGAGCTTTACAGGCAGAATATAAATAGTTCTATCACCTTTAAGAAATATCTACAGGGGCTTCCTGACAGAAGCACCTGTTTAAAATTGGAGTATTAAATGAGAAAAAGGATGTCTGCCTGGCTTGATAACGAACAGCATCTTGCGTATGTAATCCTTGCTCCTGCATTGACTCTGCTTTTGGGCTTTGCCTATTATCCGGCGCTGCAGTCATTCAAGTTCAGTATGCTGAGATACAATCTCAAAATGCCTAACAGAATAAAATTTAATGGTCTTGATAACTACATATATGTATTGAAAGACCCTGTTTTTCGTGCTTCAGTCGTTAGGGTTCTTTACTTTATGATAGTTGCAACAGTAGTAGTTATGCTTATATCTCTTGGTATTTCCCTGGTTCTGAATAAAAAATTCAGAGGCAGAGGTATTCTTAGAGCTATTGTGATAATTCCCTGGGCCCTTCCTCCGGTTGTAAACGGACATCTTTGGAAGTGGATCTTTAACGGAGACTACGGTGCACTAAATGGACTCCTGTACCAGTTTGGAATAATTCAGGAATATCAATATTGGCTCAACAACTCATTTGTGGCTCTGAACCTTGCAGTATTTCTATTTGTCTGGCGCTATGCTCCGTTTATAACAATACTCGCTCTGGGTGTACTCCAGTCAGTTCCTGAACAATTGTATGAGGCTGCAAAGGTGGATGGTGCAGGTGTTTTCAGGCAGTTTTACTATATAACCCTGGCCTCTCTGTCACGAATTGGGGGAATTGCTGTAATACTGACTTTAATAGCATCATTTAATGTTTTCGATGGAATCTATGCTTTAATGGAGTTCAGTGAATCCACAAAAACACCCATGATATATAACTATGAACTGACTTTCGAAATGGGAAGATTCGGACGAGGCTCCGCAATGGCCTATCTGGTTGGTTTCTTCCTGTTCATAATGACTCTTTTCTATATTCGTATAAGCTTTAGAAAGGATAAAATATGAAAAAGAGGCCTGTTTACAGTATATTTCTTGGGGTTTTAGTATTTCTAATTATCTTTTGGTCTGCAGCACCTTTACTATGGATATTTATTTCATCAATCTCCGAAAGGACAGAGCTGTATTCGATTCCTCCCCACTGGATTCCGGAAAATCCTACTTTTGAAGCTTATGAGAAGGTTCTTGTTACAGGCGAGAGCTTCCGTGGTGGCGGTGGAATTGCAGCAACAGAACTTCTAAGGAAGGGAATATTAAACTCACTTATTGTGGCCATATCTACAACTGCCCTGGTTATGTTTTTTGCGCCCCTTTTGGGATATGCTTTTTCCAGATTGAAATTCAGAGGAAGTCAGCTTTTTTTCTATATTATAATTGGTATCATAGCTCTTCCTGCATGGCCTGTTCTCATTGGACTTTTCTCGGTATTCAGTAATCTTCATTTGCTTGACACGAAAACAGGACTGATACTTTTGTCATTTACTTTCAGACTGCCTTTTGAAACATGGTTTATGAAAGGTTACTTTGAATCTGTACCCGCAGAGATTGAAGATGCCGCAAGAATTGATGGCTGCACCAGAGTACAGACCCTTTTCAAAGTAAGTATTCAGATGGTTATGCCCGGGCTTATTGCAGTGTCTATTGTATCCTTTCTCCATACCTGGAACATGTTTGCAGCGCCTCTGGTCCTGACCTATACCCTTAAATCAAAACCACTGACTGTCACAATGACAGAATTTATAGGACAGTACTTTGTACACTGGGACCTTATGTCCGCAGCTACTATGATTTCAATAATTCCACCTCTTATAATTGTAATTTTCTTTCAGAAATATATTATACAGGGTCTGTCTGCAGGGGCTATTAAGTAAGGATAATCAAATTATTTTTTTAATGGATTAGAATAGATACCTGGTTCAGATCCATCTATTAATACGGCTCCAACTGCCTTTGTGTAAAAATCTGCTGGCCCAACTCCTCCGATTATACCGTATGCATAACCCTGTTCTTTCATTGCGGATAGAGCCTGCAGGAGAAGAGCCTCTCCTATACCTTTGCCCCGAAACCCTTTATGGACCCCTGTAGGTCCAAAGAAATTCCTGCATACTGCGTCATAAGAGGCGAAACCTGCAATTTCCCCTTCTGCAACAGCAATATAGGTGGATACAGGCATGTTTGAAAATGTCACCTCACATTCATCTGCCCAGCCTTGTGAAAAATGGTTCTGTACCCAATCGACAACTCTGCTTTTTTCTGAAGAAAGAGGCCTGCGTATAGTTATACCGATTTTTTTCATACTTCCGGGATCTATCGACTGTAGTGAATATAGTCTTACAAGCATATCTGCCATAACTTAACCAACCTCAACTATTATTTTTAAAAAGTGACCTATAGGATTTTTAGGGTCATTATACACATTTTTAGTTGAGTATGGTACTATTTGTGAATGAAATACCGTTGTCTAATGATTGATCATGACGATACTGCTGTCGACAGTACTCCCTCTATTCATCATCCGGCTCATCTTGAACAGATGGAACAACTTGGAAGATCCCACCAGGCATCAAGCCTTGCCGAATGGTTTAAAATTAATTTCCATCCCGGACTGACAGTACATCTGGAAGAAACTCTTAAACTTTCTAAAGAAGAAAATAAGCTTTGTTACAGTATCTGGAGGAATTTTACTACATCAAAAGTTCCTCCATTTTTTCCCGGAATACTGAAAATGCTGAATCGATTCAGATCTCTTGGAGGAGTAATCGTAGTTGTTTCACATTCAGAACCGGATATTATAATTTCACACTATAAAAAACAGACTGAAGTTCCCGGGTTTCTGCCGGACAGAGTTTTTGGATGGAATGGAAACAGGGAAGAAAATAAGCCAAACACATGGCCTGTAGTGGAAACAATGAAACAGTTTGGTCTTGAAAAAAAAGATATTCTTGTAATTGATGATTTAAAGCCGGGAATAATAATGGCAATGGAATCGGGGGTTGATTCTGCAGGTGTGGGATGGAGTCAAAGTCATCAAATACCTGAGATTAAGGCAGATTTGTCAGGAATCTGTACCTATTATTTTGATGAAGTTATCGATCTTGAAAAATTGATATTCAAAGACAGTAACATTCTGTAATCTCAAATATATTCAATTTTTATAGTACCGAAGCTCTTTTCATGGTAGTATACCCCTGTTAAATATAGGCTGGTCGCAAACAAGTTGCCTGGTCGTGCGCTTCGCTTACTGCACGGCTATGCAACCTGAGTTGCTCGCCCATGCAGCCTAGCCTGGTCGCGCGCTTCGCTTGCTGCTCGGCCATGCAACCTAGCCTGGTCGCGCGCTTCGCTTGCTGCTCGGCCATGCAACCTAAGGAGTTCAGAATGCATACTGGTGATAATATCAAAAAAATCAGAATAGTGAACGATCTCTCCCGCAGTAAACTGGCAGAAGCTATAGGGAAAGATGAACTTTTTTTAAAGATGGTTGAAGATGAAGGTCTTGAAGTTTCGGTTTCTGATCTTCTTAAGATATCCACTGTTCTTGATACTGATATCTCTACCCTTTTAGATGGAAAAGGCTTTGATAAAAAGGGTGTAGTTGTTACCAGAGAAGATTCCCGGGTTCGTGTGGAACGAAAGAAAAAACTGGACTATGAAAGTCTTGCCCCCCATTACAGCGGCAGACATATGGAGCCTTTTTTAGTTGAAATTAAGGAACACGATATTATTGAGTACAGCTCCCATGAAGGGGAGGAATTCCATTATGTTATGTCTGGTGTTCTAAAGATCGTTGTTGACGATAAAGAGTATCTTCTTGAAGAGGGAGATTCTATCTATTTCGATTCCTCTTTTCCTCATGCCCTGTCTGCAGTAGGAGATAAGGTAAAAATTCTGGCTGCCATATACAATAGTTCCTCCATGATGCATTTGGCCCGAAGCCGTAAAATGGGTGATCTTATACAAGGTGCAAAAATACAAAAAAGTGTTAATATAGTTGTTGTAATACCAAATGAAACTGCAATTGAAGCTGTAAACAGGGCCATTGAAGAGATGGTAGTTGCAGATGCCTATATTGTCGGGGATCCTAAAGATTTTCCGGTTGAATATAAGAGATACATTGATAACTATAAAATAATAGAAGTTGATTCCACCCTTGCTGATTATGAAGTCCAGTGTGCCGAAAAAGGAGTTGACCTGATTAAAAGCGGGCAGGGGCAGATGCTGATGAAGGGAAATATTAACACTGCGGTTTTTATGAAATCGATACTTAATAAGAAGAAAGGTATCGGTACCGGCAGAAGACTGTCCCTTGTCAGTATATTCGAGCTGCCTAAGCTTAACCGTTTTATTTTTCTTACCGATCCCGGGATCAATACTGAGCTTACTGTGAAGAATGATATATCAACATCCAGGGACATTGTTTTGAATGCCATAGATGTTGCCAGAAGTATGGGTGTTTCCAGACCTAAAGTTGCACTTCTTGATGCAAATGAAAAGGCATCAGAGAAGATCCCAACCTCTATATTTGCTCAGCAGCTTTCTGGGATGAGTTGGGAAAATGCTGATGTTTTTGGACCATTATCCTATGACTTGGCTCTCTATGAAGAGTCTGTACTGCATAAGGGAATTACTGGCAATATAGTTGCCGGTAAAGCAGATATACTAATTGTACCTCATCTTGCCGGTGGTAATTTTCTTTACAAAGCCTGGGCTATGACAATGTCTGCAGATGTTGCAAATGTGGTATTGGGAGCAAAGGTTCCTGTTATTATAACATCAAGGAGCGACAGTGATATGACCAAATTCCTTTCTCTCTGTGCAAGTGCAGTTTATAGTGGGTACAATCCTGTCTGATGAATATTGAACATGAAATAATTTACCACATAGTAAAAGCTTCTGATTTCAGGAAAAATGTTATCGGTTCTATGTATGTCCCTGAGAACCTGTTACGGGAAGGCTTTATCCACTGTACATTTGGAAAAAATACAACTTTACTTGTAATAGAGGATTTCTTTAGCGCCATAAGTGAGACTATTTATCTTCTTAAGATCGTAACGAATGCTGTAATAGCACCTGTTCGCTTTGAAGATGCTGCTCCCTCTTCTGAAGGAGGAAAAAAACATCTTGAAGCTGAAACTGTTTTCCCTCATATATACGGCTCATTAAACCTTGATGCTGTTGAAGGTCTCGGGGTTATCGGAAGGTCAGGGGACAGGTTCCTGTGGCCGGAAACTTTCTCTGCATATCTTCCAGACTTTTATTAAACGATAAAAAACACAATAGTAAGTCTTTTCATAATAATAATTAATTGATACATTACAATTATAATAAGGTATATGTTTACAGGAGATATTGTGAAAATTGCTGTAGGATTAAGTGGTGGAGTGGATTCATCAGTGGCAGCTGCGCTGTTACTTGAACAGGGACATGATGTTATTGGCGTAATGATGAAGCATTCCCAGGATGGAAAGTATAAGACTGACAATCGGCCGGCTTGTTTTGGCGGAGATGAGCAGGAGGAGATCAATACAGCCAGGAAGGTAACAGAAACACTTGGTATTCCCTTTCATGTTATTGATTTGACAAAAGAATATGAAGAAATTGTATTGAATTTTTTTAGAAGCGAATATCTTGCAGGCCGGACCCCTAATCCATGTATAAAATGTAATCAGCTGTTGAAATTTCAGCTGCTCATCGATAAAAGTAAAATCCTGCAGAATTTTGATTTTTTTGCTACCGGTCATTATGCCAGGGTTGAATTCGATAGTATGACAAACCGCTATTTATTGAAGCGGGCAGAAT
>CBDVAD010000078.1:0-11391 GCA_965371875.1 uncultured bacterium | reverse complement strand
TTTTCAGATTATCAATAATCTGCGCTTCAGATCTAAATACAACATTTCCACTTTGAATGTATGTTTTGACAACTTTGAACCCAATTGTTTCATACAGGTCTTTGAGCTCATCCATCTTAATCCTGTTCTTTCCACTGACATTTATTCCCCGCAGAATTGAAATGTATGTTTTCATTATTGCTTCCATTTAAATCATTTAATCAGGCTAATTATTGCTTTTACTATTATAACCAGAATTAGTATCCAGATGAGGATAAAAACTGCTCCTGTAAGCATATTGGGTTTGAGTCCCTGACCATAATTTTCTGCTTTTATTCGTGATTCTTCTATAATTTCTATAGGTATTAGTTTAATTGAAAGTGAAATCATTAATGGTAAAATAATCAGATCATCCAGATAACCAAGTATAGGAATAAAATCCGGAATAAGGTCGATAGGACTTAGGGCATATGCTACAGTGGAGACAATTATCAGTTTGGGCAGCAGTTTTAATCGGGGATCCTGGTAGGCAAAATACAAAGCTAAAATTTCTTTTTTTAACTTCCACGCTCTTGATTTCAATTCAGTTATAAGCTTAAAATTTTTCATTTATTAATTCCCTGTATTCCAATATTCTTTTCAGTAAATGCCAGGTCCCAGAGTAGCGGCAATAATTCCAAAACTGAAAAAGGAGAGGTAGTAGGCTGATGTCTGCATGCCTTTGGCTTTTTTTGAATTGCGGGGTTTATCATAGTGGTATTCTAGACTATTTATCTTTTTTTGTTGATAGGTGAATTTGTGATTATAATTTCCTGTTTTTGTAAATTAGCACAAATATATGATTTTTCCACTAAAATGATGTATATTGAGAAATAGAAAGTAATTAAATGAGGTTGTCCGGTAGCCCTGTAGTTCACTGATTATGTACCTAAGTATACTATGAACTACATTATACCAGTCTAGCCCCATACTTAATCCCTCTGGTACGAGCCGAAGGCTCCTATCAGTGCTTGAATCTTAAAACTAAGCCTCGATCCGGAAGGTAGAGATCGGGTACGACCTCCAGTCATTGGGATTACTATTAGGGAAAGGCTGACTCAAGTTAAGAGACAGTCTGGAATATAGGATGTGGCCATGAGACGCATAATATTAGTTATCCTGGTTATAACATTGGGCATGACTGGGCTCTTTTCACAATCAGATGATACACTAATAAATGTAGCTGTAATTAGTTTTGAAAACCAGACTGGAAGTGACGGCCTTGGGTATCTTTCATCCTCTCTGGCAGATTCGTTATCTGCAACACTTTCACAAATTGATAGCATCAGTGTTGTAGAACGTGGGCAACTGGAAAGGGTAATGGAAGAGGTCAAACTTGAACTTTCAGGTATACTGAAAGAGAGTGATATTTCTTCGATTGGAGAACTGGTCAAGGCCAATGTTCTTCTTATTGGTTCTTATACTGGAGATCCCGGGAAGTTAGTTGTTACTCTTAAGGCTGTTGATGTTTATACTTCCAAAATTCTCTATGGAAGAGTCATTACAGCCCCCCTTTCCACTCTGTTTGATCTTGTAGCCCAGGCATCACTGGAGATGGGTACAATTATTGCAGGAGAGGATATCGGGATACTTTCGGTAACAACTGTTCCAGATGGCTGCGATATCTACATAAATGGAATGCTTGCAGGTAAGTCTCCTTTGGTCGAGCACAAGGTTCCTGGTGGGACGGTCCGGTTAAAGGCAGTTAAATCGGGATATATGGAGGAAGATTCGGAGATCCAAATTATACCGGGCAAGCCGGTGGTCTGGGAAGTTGTGTTATTGGAAACACTTAATAAGTATCCCTGGCATCTAAGTCTTTCCGGGTTCTACCTTAAGCCCATTAATAGTCCTTCGGATGCAGATACATTTCAACCGGCTTTTCTTTTACTGGCATCCTGGGGATATTCATTCAGTAATTTTAATATTGATGCGGAACTTGGCTATAGTAAAATGGACCACAGTGAGACAATCGATTTTTTTGATACCACTGTTAAGCAGGAAAGATGGTACAACTATGTTACCTTAAATCTGAATCTGAAATACTTCCTTTTTCCAAATTGGAAGAATATATCTCCATGGCTTGGAATACTTGCCGGCGGAAGTATTTTTATTGATATCCGGAAAAACAGTTCCGGCGAAGATGAAATGGAAGAGCTTACCCGGGAGGGGATGGTCCTCCTGGGCATTAATACAGGGGTTAATCTCTTTTCATTTTCCCGTTTCCAGCCCTATCTTGAGGGAAGGTTCTATTATTACCCTCAGAAGATAATAAGGACGGCATATACAAGCGCCGGCCTTGGGGGCGGGCTAATAGCTGAAAAGGAGAATTACAACTTTTTGGGATTTACAATTGGTACCGGTATAAGGGTTACGTATTAAGGAAGGGGGTAAGTTATGAGAAAATATTTAATGAAGCCGATTGTTTTAGTACCTGCTTTATTTGTCTTGATGCTTATAATGTCAGGATGCCCAACAGATCCGGAAGATCTAACATCTGCCATTTTCAGCGATGTGACTAAGATTGAAATATCTCCAATATCAGGATCTATGAACTCTTTCGATTATTTCACTTATGACCTCCCGAAGGAGATTAAATACGCCATTGTTGAGCTTTTTATTGGATCTATTGAGATTCCCGATGATCCGGATAAAAAAATTCCTCTCGAGAATCTTATTGCCGGAAGTAGAACCGGGCTTGCCGATTTTACACGGTCATCTGTACGTGCAGACAAGCTGTTTCCTTTAAACGCTGATAAAACTGGATTTAATACCAGCATCGGCAAGTATATTATAACAGGTGGTCCTTACACCTGGATTATTCTGGGTTACGATGAAAACATGATCCTTACCCATGCAAGTACGGCAGGTAAAGTAACGATAAACTGATCATAAGATAGTCTACGGTCTTTGAACTTTTATACTTGTTTGCAGAGAGGAAATCATTATTACAATAATTCTAAAAGCTGTAATTGTAATAACACCTCTAATCATCCTGAAATATCGCAGCATGAATTGCCATTACATCTTCCAGGAGCTCATTTGGTACTTGTATAAATAAATCAAGTCACAAATCACCTCTTCCCCCTGATAACTGTTAACTGCTAACTGTCAACTGATGTTCCCTCTCTTGCACCCCATTCCTTCTTATGCTATCTTTCTTTCATGTTTGAAATTAGAGCTCTTATCCGTTTTTTTGATACTGGATTCATTCTGAAATTTTTAATTTTAGTTATGTTTATCTCTCTTCTGCCAATAGCTGAAGTTTATGTATATATTTTTCTGGCAGGCCATATAAGCAGTTATCTTATGATTGCAGCTCTTACAGGCAGTAGTTTAATTGGACTCATGTTAAGTTATCTGGTTATCAAATCCAGACTTAAAATAATCAAACAGCATATTAACGAGGGATACTATCCCGAAAAAGAGTTTTATAAACTTGCAGGGATATTTCTTGCCAGTATCCTGATAATTACACCAGGATTCATAGGGGATCTGACGGGGCTTTTCATGTTTCTTCCAGGAATAAGCAGAAAAACAGGATTCATCCTAACCAGGCCAATAGAAGATAAAATGAAAGAGCTGTATGAGTATATGAAGTTATACGAGCTGGGATAGGGGAAAAGGGGAGAACGGAGACGGGAAGCTGGAGAAAAAAAGACTGGAAACATAGAAAGATTCTAAAATCTTCCGGTCTCCATCCTCCCATCTCCTTTCTCCCTTCTTATATCTTCCTTATCCTGTGAATAAGAAGTAAAAGTAAATAGTACATATGGGGGAATACCATCACAATCTTCCATGGTTTTCTAATTAATTCCAGTAAAGCAAAGCTGCCGTTTTCCCAGCTTTTTTTAGATACCTTTATTTTCTTTCCTGAAAAGATATCAAAACAGTTCCCGCACCATAGAAATAAACCTGGATTGAAGTTTTTCATGTTCTTTGAAAGCCAGTTGCTTCTTCCGGGGACACCATTCCCCACAAAAAGCAGTGAGGGAGATGCTTTTTTTATGGCCAGAACCATATCTTCTTCTACTTCACTCTTATAGAAACCGGCATATCGACCAACAATACTAAGACCGGGAAAGGAATCCCGTAAGTTATTGGTAGTAATCTGGAGTTCTGCAGGTTTTGAACCAGCCAGATACAAACTGTGTTTCTGATTTTCCAGAATACCCAGCAGTTTAATCGAAAAATCAAAAGGCATATACCGAACAGGAATATGTTTCCCCAGAAACCTGGCCCCTCTGATAATTCTTTTTGATACCGGTATTACAAGACTGGCCTTTCGAACAGTATCCGCAAATTGATTGTTTCCTCTTGCTTTAAGAAGACCTCTTAAAGATAGAAAAATAATTTGATGATGTCCCTTATCAATAATAAGATCACTAATTACATCTTTAAGAGATTCTTCCGGAACCACATCAACCGGAACATTCAAAATGAATATTCTTTTTCGTCCACCTATACTCTTAATACCCAATTTTTACTCTCCAGAAGAATTGTTTGTACAGCACTCACTGCATACAGTGCTGCTGTCTCAGCCCTTAGAACATTTGTTTTCAAATAAACAGACTTATAATTATTATCATAGAGAATTTTTATTTCTCTGTCTGACAGTCCACCCTCGGGACCAATAACCAGGGATATCCTCATCGGCTGTGAGCTAAGATACCCATGTAGTGTACCATGATCAAGGGCTTCCTGATGAAAAAATAATCCAATTTCCTCATTAATACAAGCAGATTCATTAATTCCAGGAAGTTCGTCAATAGTTACAGGGGCCTCAATTTGTGTATTCACCCTTGAACCACTTTGCTGGATGGCTTCTCTTATAATTTTACGCCACCGATCGATCTTGCCGGATTTCTCTGTATCCGGCCTTGCGACAGAGAAGTCACTGACAACAGGAACTATACTAAAAACTCCTGCTTCAGTAGCCTGACGAATAATCTGATCCATTTTTTTGCCTTTACAGACACATTGATAAAGGATTATTTCGGGCAGTTCTATTTGATCCACTACAGATTCTTTTACTTCAAGAATACATCTGTCATCAAAAATATCTTTAAGAGTTAAGTCAAAAAAACTGCCCTTATTATCTCTGCCTGAAAATTCATATCCTTTTTTATATCTTAATACTCTAATAAGATAATGATAATCGTTTCCTGTCAGTTCAAGTAAACTGCCGCCATTGTAAAATTCCGGTATCAGGAATAAACGCATCCCTAAACTGATACCCGAACAGTCCTGTTTCGGGGGCCGTCAAATTCACAAAGATAAATACCCTGCCAGGTGCCCAATGCAAGATCACCATCAATGACAGGTACTGTAACACTGAACCCCATAAGGCTGGACTTTATATGTGCCGCGGAATTACCTTCCATGTGGCGATATCCGTCAGACAGAGGTACTATTTTTCCCAGTTCCATAAGCATATCAAGCTTAACATCCGGGTCCGCATTTTCATTTATGGTCACACCACAGGTCGTATGGGGTATGTATATAGTACAAAGACCTTCCCGAACATTATTACTCTTTAAAAAAGATCGAATTCTTCCTGTTATATCATTAAATTCAGAATGGCTGCCAGTTTGAACTCTTAACAGTTCTGTAATCATTTTACCTGATCTCCCCGGCTTTTATCATCCTTACAGCTTCCTGGAGTATAATATCAAAGTCGAGATCAAAAACAGGAGGTATATCCAAATTCCTGTTGTATTCATTTCTAATCAGCTTCTCAATTATGCGGTCTTCAAGAACAATACCATCCTGATGAAGATCCCGAATAAAGCTTTTTTGAGCATTATCATTGGCGTCCGGATGACCATCTATAAAATTAGAAACCAGATTTCCCTTTAATATCCTGCCAAGAGACTCTGTCTCTTCATCACTTAGTTCCCTTTCTTTTACTTCACGATCAGGGGCAATACCTATTTTATCGATATTGATATCTGCGGGAGTGTAATATCTTGCAATTGTAAGTTTAAGCCCGCCGTCATGGAAGGACATCACCTTTTGAACAGATCCTTTTCCAAAGGTTGTTTCCCCTATGAGTGTCCCTCTGCCGGTATCTTTAAGGGCGCCAGCAAGTATTTCAGAAGCAGAAGCAGATCCTTTGTCAATAAGAACAGCAATTGGCATATCTTTAGGAACCAGAATCGATCTGGTTGACATAAATACTTCATTTTCACTTCTGATTCTTGACTTTGTTGTTACTATGGGGCCGCTGGAGAGGAAAAAATCCCCTATCTTTGCTACAGAATCAAGAAGTCCTCCCGGGTTTCCTCTAACATCAATTATTAAAGAGGTGTAGGAATGTCTTTCAAAATAGCGAATGGCTTCCTTTACCCGGTCATCTGTAAAAGGAGTAAATTGAATTATTCGAAGGTATCCGATATTTCCCGGCAGCATTGCCTCTTTAACGGTCGGAATTTCTATAATTGCTCTTGTAAGAGTAATATCGAATTGAATTTCCTTCCCTCTTAAAATTGTTACAATAACATCTGTACCAGGGGCTCCTCTCAGCCTGTCTACTACCTCATCAATTGTAAGATCTACAACATCTTCGCCCTCAATATGCGTTATATAGTCACCTGCATGAACTCCGGCTCTGTAAGCGGGAGTATCTTCGATAGGAGATACAACCTGAACAAAACGATCCAAAGGGTCGTCCGATGTATTTCCAGGAGCAGGTTTGGATATGTAGAGACCCACACCGCCAAAACGACCTGTTGTTGTATCATTCATATCCTCCATATCATCTGCAGTTAAATAATATGAATAGTCGTCATCAAGACTCTCAAATAAGCCCTTTAAGGCTCCCTCGTACAGAACTTCTACAGGAACTTCATCCACATAATTTTCTATTAAATAATTAAACAGGTATTCAAACCTGGAAAGGTAGTCTCTTGTTTCTGAATTTGATTGATAAGCCCACAAACTCGGTGCAAAAAACGAAACTCCCGAAAAAACTATAAGAAATGCGCTCAATATGATCCAGAAAAATCTTTCTTTATTCTTCATTATTATCTCCGTCTCCAATTATCTTCTGGGATTTACCAGTAACGATATCTATTATTTCAGGCCGTCCCTAATCTTGATCCCACTGAAACAAGGCTGAATTTTTTTAACTCAAGTACTAAAATAGTAACAATCCACAGTATACTCAGCAGCATTATAATGATTTGCAGAGATACCTGACAGCCTCTAATATACCTTAAAATTAAATATTTTTCCTGAGAAAAAAGTATATAAATAAGCAAAGTGAAAGTAAAGGTGTTTGGAAAGAAAGATTATTCTGATTTGTTTGAATTCTTTGGGTGTTCCCCTGCCATATGGGCGAATAAAAGATTCGCCCATACAACAGGGTCAGGCTATCCACTGCAATTCCGCCCGGATTTGATTAACGGGATCATATTTTGAATTTCTGGGTAGAGACAAGGCATGCCTTGTCTCTACCACATACAACCACGGTGCGGGATTTTCGTTTCTATCCTTAACACATAGGTTTTCGTGGTTGTTTTAATATCCTAATTCTTCGGTGGTTCCGGCACACCTTCGGTTATTCCGTATTCGTATTTTCCAATAAAGCTTATATGGGAAACCAGGCCTACATCAGCATCCCAGCGGAATATTCTGACTGCAGGTGGTTCCATCAGGGGGTCAATGTCATCCACGTCGTGGAATTCCAGACCATAACTGAAAGCAGAGCTGGGTGTTACATATACAACTGTACCGTTCCAGAGCAGGACAGAATCTCTGTGAGTATGACCGCTGGCAATTGCTTCTATTTGAGAATTTCTGGCAATCACTTCACCGAATTCCTCTTTCCTGTTCATTCCAAGATTGTCAGGATAGGGCATTCCTGTAGCGAAGGGGGGATGGTGCATAAAGATAAGAGTTGGTCTTTCCTTCTGCTCAATCAGCTTTTCGTCCAGCCACTTCAATCTTGTTTCACATAATAATCCCCGGTGGGACCCAGGTTCCAGTGTGTCCAGGGCAATTATCCTTATGGGTTTGTCCTCAATTGTATACTGTATAAACTCATCATTGGTTACAAGATATGGATGATCGTTAAAGACTTTTACCAGGGTTTCTCTCTGATCGTGGTTACCCATTACAATAAAATAGGGGAAATTAAGTCTATCCAGTTCAGATTTAACCCTTAAATAATCTTCCTCCTTTCCATGATTGGCGAGGTCTCCGGAAACTACTGCCATATCCAGAGGAGGATCTATTGCATTAAGATGATCCACAGCCTTCACCAGCTGATCAAAGAGATCTACTTCTCCTGATGGAAACGGGATCTTTCTTCCAACATGCAGATCTGTTATCTGCCCAATTGTAAAATATTTGTCATAATTATTCATGAATCCCAGAATGATACGGGTTTTTTATATTGTCAACCGGTTTTTTTGGATATTTTTTTTTTACAGAATATTGGATTATTTGGAAATAAAGAAGTAGACTGTAAGATATATACATAATTGGAGGTATATTTATGAAGAAAATTTTAATTTTGATGATAATTCTGGTGGTAGGTGTTTCCGGGGTATTTGGTCAGGTTGTTTTTAGTGATATGGAAGCTGCATTTTCCACATTTTCAACTGATATTGCAGAAGCTCTTCCAGTTGCATCTACAATTGGCCTTAACTGGTCCGATGCAAGGGTAAGGGGATTCCCTCATTTTGGTGTTGGTTTATCTTTAGGGGCAGTAATGATTCCGGAAGATGCGTTCGTATCTCTGGCTGATTCATTAAGTATTGCTCTACCCAGTGAAATTACAGATGCAGGCCTTGGAGTACCATTTCCTGCCTATGTCATAGATGCCAGAGTTGGTATCCCTTTTTTACCTATCGATGTTGGTGCTAAACTAGGGGTTCTAACCCCTGAGATGGCTGCTTCCCTGTCCAGTGATGTTGCTGTTGATTATGTTTTAGCAGGATTTGATATTAGAACTCCCATAATTAAGGGTAATTTAGTTCTTCCAGCTATTTCCTTTTCTGCAGGATATAATTATCTCTCTGGGGGTGTAACTACAACTATGAGTGGTGCTGGAGACATGCTATCAGGAATTGATCTGGGTGCTGTACCGGGATTGACTGGTGTAACTATTGATTATACAGATCCTGATGTCAGGTTTGCCTGGGATACACATACTATTGATTTCAAGCTTCAGGCAAGCAAGAGTCTCATGATTATTACCCCTTACGCCGGACTGGGATACGCTTACGGCTGGTCAAAGGCTGGAGGTGGTGTTTCCTCGGATATTACCTTTGGAGGTCCTCTTACCGAAGACCAGATTCGTACTGCTCTTGAAGCTGCAGGTTATGATGTTGAACTGTCCGGTGATGGTTTTGCTATCCTGGCTGAAGCTTCCGGAGGATCATTACGTGCTTATGGTGGACTGTCAGTCAACCTGTTTATCCTTAAACTGGATCTAAACGCTATGTATAACTTGAGCACCGCATCTCTGGGTGCAACCCTCAATGCAAGGGTAGCTTTCTAAGAAGAGAAATATCAGCAATAATGCTGAGTAATGCAAATAAAAACCGCAGGTTTAAAGACCTGCGGTTTTTTTGTTTTCGTAAAGTATTAAGTTTTAGTTATTAAAAATTTCAGACATGGGAAAACCTTTCAGTTTCCCTGTTCTGTACGCCTGAAGTCTGGCAACAGCTTCATTTCCCCATATTTCATCAATATCTTTATCGGGATGATCCAGACTACTTAAAATCCCCTCAACTATTAAAAACCTATCCTGTGGTTTTAGAGTTAGAACCTCTTTTAGTAATTCCTGACTTTTCATAATGTAAATATACTACACTATTAGATCAAATGGAATAGGAGTAATGGGTACGATTTATAATCCCGGTTTTTATTACACTTCTTTGGGTATAAGCCTCCCAAACATATTTAGAGCTGGATTTCACAAAAAAGTGGGTTCGATAGCAATTGTTTGAAGTAGAAATCTCTTTTTCCCCGTATATAAGTATGAAGGGTTATCCTTTTTTATCCCGTAGGGATTGCCTGAAAATAGCCCATCAATTTATTGATGGGAATAAATAATAAACAAGATTATCAGTCCCGTAGGGACGCTTGTATTAAAAAAAGGATTAGGAGTAAGTCTATGGCACATTCATATTCAAACATATTGATTCATTATGTCTTTAGTACAAAGAATCGGGAAAAAATAATGACAATTGAATTACAGAAACGATTATGGTCATATATGGGGGGCATTGCAAGAGAAAATAACATGAAAGCCCTTGCTGTTGGTGGAATTGAAGATCATGTTCATCTACTAATCTCATTACCACCAACATTATCAATTTCGAAAGCCATCCAAATGATCAAAGGGGGTTCATCAAAATGGGTGCATGATACATTTCTAAATTATAAGAATTTTAAATGGCAGGAAGGATATGGTGCGTTCAGTGTAAGTATCTCCCGGAGAAAGGGTATTATTGCCTATATTAATTCGCAAAAGGAACACCATTTAAAAGAATCATTCCAGAACGAATATGTTTCGTTTTTGAAAAACCATGTAATTGATTATGATGATCGCTATATTTGGGGGTAATATCGTGACCCTCTGCTTTCGGTAACAAATTTCCGGTATGGTTTCTTTCGTCCCTACGGGACTGATTCTTCTCTTGTAACAAATTATTTTATCCCGGCAATAAATTGCTGGTCTGGATTCGTACGATCCCTACGGGACTTTTGTTTCAATATTTTAGTGATATGTCAACTGGGGGTTGCCGGGAATCGAATTCCCACACGGAGTAATTCATTCCTTCAAAGCCTCTGCCTTGAAGTTAACAAACCAGTCCTGCACCTCTGCAACCTTCATCTTAATTTTCTCACCTGTTGCCCGAACTTTGACTTCCACCATCCCTTCAGCAAGAGTCTTTGATCCTATAATTATCTGTATAGGATAACCTATTAAATCCGCATCGTTAAACTTAAAGCCGGGTCTTTCATTCCTGTCATCAATGGCAGCATCAACTCCTGCTTCCACAAACCATTTGTAAAGAGTGTTTGAGACGTTTACTACATCCTCATCCTTCAGCTGAAGGGGCATTACCAACACTTCGTATGGAGCAATTGCCATTGGCCAGATTATGCCGGCCTCGTCATGGTTCTGTTCTATTGCAGCAGCAAGAGTTCTTCCAACACCAATTCCATAACATCCCATTACTGCAGGGACCTGTTTGCCGTTCCGGTCAAGGAAATTACAGTTCATGGACTCGCTGTACTTGGTTCCCAGATAAAAAACCTGACCAACCTCTATCCCCCGGTGTTCCTCAAGAGTCCCTGCTTCACAAACAGGACAATCATCTTCAGCATAAGCATGAATAAAATCACCATAGACAT
>CBDVAD010000077.1:0-11418 GCA_965371875.1 uncultured bacterium | reverse complement strand
CCCATGTGCCGCCTTTGATGTAGAGAAATCCCAATTTGGCCATATCCCGACTAGTTAGGTATAGAGCATCAGCGCCAAAAGTAAAACCGTAAGCACCGTTCCAGGTATATTGGGTAATACCAAGGGGACCAAAAAGGTGCTTTCTCCCATACTCTTCAAGGGTATCACCTGTGGCCTGGGTAATTATCATTGACAGCAAATGAACACAATTACCGTCATATGAGAAAGTACTTCCCGGAGGCAGGTGATCAGAAAACTCCAGCATACTCTTCATCTCTTTAGGGATGAATTTGGTACTAATTGTATCATTAAAACCTGAAGTCATGGTAAGTAAATGACGAATGGTAATATTCCGCACATAGGGATTCAGCTCTTCGGATTCAAACTCCGGGAAGAAATCGATCATCTTCTGATCAAGGTTTTCGATAATTCCCTGCTCGATGGCAATTCCAATCAAGGCTGATGTTACAGCTTTAGTAACAGACCAACTGTTCTGCTGGGTCTTTTTATCTCCCTTATAGTACTCCTCAAAAACGATGTATCCGTTTCTTATAACCAAAACTGAAGTAGTACGAGGCAACTCCTCTTTTACATGAAGAGTTATTTGTGCCAAAAGTTCCGGATCCATACCCTGCTTCTCCGGTTCCGAATCTCTCCAGCCAAACCCTGGCCGGTATTCTTTAGAACTACAACTAACAAACAAAGATAAAGCGATTATTAATAAAACTACTATTGATATGAGCTTTTTCTTTTCCATTTTATCCCCCCTGGATAATAAAGTTCCTTGTTGAGAATAAATTGGTGCACGCTCCTGGTGTAATTACATTTTAAGATATATATTTCATGTATAAAAGATAAGAGAAATATTCCGGGAAGACAACTCGGAAAGCTGTAAAAGTATTAATTTTTGTAACATTAGACAAAAATGGTCTTTAACAATTATCCTTTTTCTACAGTACAATATCATCTATCAACATATTAAGGTTCAAATTAAATTATTGAATGCATAATCCCCTTTGACACTCCCTATTTCACTCTTTACAATACAGCTATGAAAAAAACAATATTTCCTGTTAATAATCTATCAGGAGAAATAACAATACCTGCATCAAAGTCCCATACTATACGTGCTCTTTTAATTGCAGCAATGGCAGATAAAGGCAGTTTAATAATAAATCCTCTGGATTCTGCGGATACCCGGTCCTGTGTAGATGCAGTGAGAATTATAGGGGCAAAAGTTAAGATTAAAGATGACAGGTGGATTGTTAAAGGAACAGGCGGGAAAGTTATATTTTCTGACAATGTAATAGATGTGGGTAATTCAGGTACTACACTTGCTCTTGCAGCCGGGCTTGCAGCTCTTGGAACAGAAGCTGTAACCTTTACAGGTGATGATCAGATAAAGTTACGACCTGTTGGGAACCTCTTAAACAGCCTGAAAGATCTTGGTGCAAATGTTACTTTGAATGGTAAAGATGGATGCCCCCCATTTACTATCAAAGGCCCTCTTACAGGAGGGAAAACCAGTATTGAATGCCCAACCAGTCAGTACCTTTCAAGTCTGCTTCTATGTACTCCCCTTATAAACGGAAATACTGAAATAGAGGTGCCGTTACTACGGGAACAGCCCTATGTAGAGATGACTCTACGATGGATGGACGAGCAATTTATAGCGTATGACAACACGGATTTTGAACATTTTTTTATTCCTGGGGGACAGCACTATGAGGCCTTTGCAAAGCAGGTTCCAGGGGACTTTTCATCAGCCACATTCTTTCTCTGTGCTGCTGCTATAACAGGGTCGACCCTTACTCTAAAAGGACTTGATATGAATGACAGTCAGGGAGACAAGGATGTTGTCCATATGCTGGAAAAGATGGGATGCAGTATCGAAACAGGCAGTGACTATATCAAAATAGAGGGTCACCCACTTAAAGGGTGTGAACTGGATCTTAACAATACACCGGATGCACTGCCTGCTCTGGCTGTAACTGCATGTTTTGCGGAAGGTGAAACCCGGATTTTTAATGTTCCCCAGGCACGTATGAAAGAGACTGATAGAATAACAGTAATGAAAGAAGAACTTGAAAAAATGGGAGCTGATATCAAAGAATTACCTGATGGCCTTGTAATAAAAGGAAGAGCTACAGTTACACTTAAAGGAACAGATCTCTCCGGTCATAGCGATCATAGAATAATAATGGCCCTTGCTGTAGCGGCATTAGCATCAAGAGGTGAAACTACAATAGATGATATAAGCGCAGTATCAATAACATTCCCTAATTTTTTTGAACTTCTTGATCAGATTAGCACATAATAAAATCTGTGCTATGTTATAATTGGAAAATGAATACTTTGTAAGGACATATAAATGAAAAAGTACGACTTGAGAAGCGATACACTCACCAGACCCAATAAGGAAATGAGAAAGGCAATGTATATTGCCGATGTTGGAGATGATGTTTATGCTGAAGATCCTACAGTTAATAAACTCCAGGAAATGGCAGCTAAAATAACAGGGAAAAAGGCAGCCCTGTTTGTTCCATCAGGATCTATGGGTAACCTGATCGCATTATATGTCAACTGCAGCAGAGGAAATGAAGTCCTTACCCATAAAAACAGCCATATTATGCATTATGAACTTTCATCAGTAGCTGCAATTGCAGGAGTAATGCCCATTGCAGTCGAAGGGAAAAAAGGTATCCTGACTCCAGGAGAACTTGAAAAACATCTGCGCCCTGATATCTACTACATGGCAAGGGTAAAGATGATCGAGATAGAAAACTCCCATAATAAAGAAGGCGGGACCTGTTATAAACTCCCGGAATTAAAGGCAGTTTCAGATTTCGCTAAAAAAAATAATCTAAAGGTTCATATGGATGGGGCAAGAATGTTTAATGCTTCTGCCGCCACTAATATACCAATTAAAAAAATGTGTTCCTTTGTAGATACTGTTACATTCTGTCTTTCGAAAGGACTTGGTGCTCCTGTGGGAAGCTTGCTCTGCGGACCGGAAAAGTTCATTGCAGAAGCAAGACGAATTAGAAAAATGCTTGGCGGAGGAATGCGTCAGGCAGGTGTACTTGCTGCAGCAGGAATCTATGCTCTGGAGAATAATATTAAACCCCTTGTACAGGATATGGAAAATGCCAAAAAAATTGCAAAATCACTTTCCGTCGTTAAATGGGCAGAGATTAATCGTGATACAGTTGAAACTAATATCCTATATTTTAATACTTCTTTAAAAGCAGATATTATCGTCTCTGCACTTGAGAAAAAAGGGATTATCTGCGGAGCAGCCGGCCCCAGGACAATACGCATGGTAACTCATCTGGGAATAACTACAGAAAACACAGATGAGATATGCCATATAATCAGAAAATTTGAGATCCCAAATAAACGAAACCGTAATAGTTAGTCAACGGATTCCAACAGGTTGTAAAAATTGTAATCCACCTGTCCGGTTCGTGGATTACTGTAGATGTTACGCTTCTCAATATACATCCTGATGTCTGTAAGTTTAATACCATACCTCTGCTCAAGATAGCCCAGATATGGTGTTTCCCTGATATAGATATCGAATGCATCAGGAGCATGTGTCTCAATCCATGGGAATATAAATTGATTAATAAGAAGCTTACGTTTTTCCTGATTGAGCTCTCTATCCTCCCACCACTGGCTGCTGTATTTGGAAGCCTTATAAACAATTATCTGACTTCCTTCTTTCAAGCGAAAGTTCTTTACCTCTTCATAGCATTCACCACTTTCCAATCGTTCCTGTAAAAATGCAAATCTAAACTGATCTTCATCTCCCGCAAACTCAATATTTGCCTGATTGATTCTTAATAATTCAGAACCGTAGAGTCCACTGTCCAGAGAGATATCCTTCAATGATTCTCCCTTTCCCACCCGGTAGATATTATATGGCCGGTACAGGGAAAGGTCCTCACCGGAAAGAGCATTATCAATTGCCGCCCGCCAGAGAGTGTCACTCTCTTTGACATTAAGGCTTTCTTTATAGTGTTCATAGTAAGGAATAAGCTCCTCTCTCCTTAGCTCCTCCCATCCCGTCTTATTTAGTCTGTTTTTTTCTTCCTGCCAGTAAAACATGATCATATGTTGAAGTGATTCCAGGATTTTTACACCTTCAATACTCATCTGATTAACAATATAGTTAGTCAGATCAGCATACCCAAGCTGGAGGATCCCATCGTATTCCAGAAATATTTTTTCCAGTATAACCAGTGCTTCATCCTGACTGATAATCTCCCGGCACTCCTCCAGTTCTAGAGAGATATTATCAAGCATTATCTGGTACATCGACAAATAGGCATAGTTGATAAGGTGTTCTTCTGAATCCTGATACTCCGGATGTACAGAAATATAATCGTTGTAAACTTTAGAAAATATTGTCTGATAGTTTTCCCACTCAACAGTGTTAAAATGGTCTCTGTAGGTATACATTACAGCATCTATGACTGAGTCAGTTGCTTCTGCTTCAAAGGGGGAGATAGAAATCTCCTTATAGTAATTACTGGAGAAAATTTTAACCTCTTCAATGTCGATATGGAGTTTTGTGTATCTGAGACTGTTTAGAAGGGGAGATATGATAAAGGAATTTATGTAAACAACCAGATCAGATTCAATATCCTCATAACTAACATCAAGAATTGAAAGCCCCCTTTTTTTCAAAGAGTTTTTATAGGACCCTACAAGAACCCGTAGAAGTTTCTCCTCTTCGCTGTCCAGATCCCTAAATACAGATCTTTTTCCAAGTAAAATAGTATCCAGCTGATTCTGAAGATGGGAGCTTGTAAGCTCATAGCTGTAGGTGCGGTTTATCTGATTAAGGAGGAGCAGATAGTCCTCACTGTCAAGATAGCGGTTTGCCGAGCCCCAGGGGGACAGTTCATGAGAGAATACACTCTGAAGATATTCCTGAAGGTCCCTGCCGCTGTTAATAAGAGACTCGTAGCTGTTGATACCGAAAATATAGTACCAGGGAACCTCTGTCATCAGAAAAGACATAATCTCCTCCTCTGATTCCAATCCTGTTGAATCTATGAGGGAAACAATGAAATTACGCCTGGTCAGGAGCTCATTGATCCAGTAGTTTACCCTGGTCTCAATATTCATAAGAGGGCTGCCGTATTCATCTTTCAGCTGAGTTCCGTAGGGGCTTCTTGTACTGCCTGAGCTGGCAATTATTTTAAGCTCCTCCGCAATGATATCAATACGGTTATTATATTTTCGGGTGTACGGGCTTTCACCTGTTTCAAAGTTAATCTGCTTAATATCGATATTTGAAACAAACTTGTTCCAATCTGTTATCTCTTCAATTCTTCCCTCAAGAGTAAATGCCTGAACCCATTCCCTGTCATCAGACACTCCTGTTACCTTATCGGTGGTGTAGAATGCAAAACTGGCTGTAATCTCTCTGATCTCCTCTATACTTAAGGACGCTTCAATAAATCCAATCTTTAAAAATGGAATCTTCGGCTGCTTGAAAAAGATCTTTCTCCTGTCATTTTCATTTAAAAGAGGTATCGACTTAAATGCTACATTATTCCCCTGAAGTCCCAGAACCCTGACTATATGTACCCGGCCGGGAGGAACAATCTCGATACTGGATACTATCAGCCAGGCAAAAATCAATATCAGAAGAGTATAGAAAAATACTGAAATTTTACTTACTATTTTCCCTGTCATATCAAATCCCTCCATTTCTGCTGGAGCATATTAAGCTGACTCATACCTATTACCTTGAATTCAAAATCTATCTTCATAATATCTATAAGGCTCATCAAGTGGGAGTCAGAGTTCAAATGATCCAATAGACTATTCATTAGTTCATCTCTTTCGGTTAGAAATTTATCACCTTCTGTAAATATTTCTTTTATCCTTTCCCTGTTATAGTTGTATAAAATGTAGTTCTGCAGCCCTGCCCATAACGTTTCAAAATTCCTTAATTCCTGTACATGAAGCCAGGGGTTTTTACTGAACTCCTGAAGCTGCTCAGGATGTCTCCGCAGTTCCCCGTATTCCAGAGCTACCTGCTCCTTCATTTCCAGAAGAGTATCACTTACGATTTTTCTGGCAGATTCAACAGACTTCAGCAGTTCATTCTTCTCATCTTCACTCAGAACAGGATTATTTTTACAGTCCCTCTCTCTTCTATCCAATTCACCCAGAACAATATCGAATCCCGGCTTCAACCGTTCAAGAGGAGACCCATAGTATACATGGGTACTGAAACTGGTCTGGCTGAAGGATCTCTTTATATAATCCTCAATAATTCCTCTGTCTGACATCTCTCTGAAAAATGTATCAAATATATAGTTCAGATCTCCACTGCTTACATCACGGTCGGATAGAATCCCTGTTTTCCATTCTTCAACTATATCGCTTGTATCCCTGATTAGTCTTTTAACTCCTTTACCATCGGGATTATATCCCTCCCATGTTTCTACATCCGCAGGCACATAAGTAATTGTAAACTTAACCACTTCATAGTTTACGCCAAGTGGCCCACTCATACCGCTGATAAATTTATCCCAATAGCCTTCTGAAAAACTCTCCCCTACAATACAGTAGATAGTATAACTGGAGGGATTATTTCTACTGAGTTTATACACGTTCACCAAAGGAGCAGGTAAGCGCCAATGAAGCTCTACTTCAGTTCCTGGAACGATAAAACCAGAGCCGTATTCAGTACTGCCGACCCGGCGGGAAAAGAATTTATCCCTGAAACCGATGACAAAATTAGATTCCACCGCAAAATCCCCATCCTTCAGTGTATAGAAACTAAAGAGCGAGCCTGTCAGAAATACAACTGCAATACAGGTAGCAAATCCGGTCCTCCATGAACGACCCAGAAAGGAGATGATCCGTTCTCTGAATCTGCTTATTCTACGCCTGCTGCATCGGTTTATGAGCCTGTAACTATCGTTAAAGGCATTGGAAACTCTCCTTCTCTGAGCTGCCTCAGACAGTACAGGTAAAAATCCACAGGCTGCTTTTATGAATCTGTTTTCCAGATCACATGAAGCCCTTCCAAATATCAGATACATATGATGATAAAAATCTGATACAATAGTACCTTTCTCATTTGGTATTCCACGGTTATCTCCAAGATGATACTGACCGATTCTGCCCCTCAGGGTTTCAAAACATGTTGACAGTGCATCCAGTCTGATTATTCTATCCGTTCTGCTTTCTTCTCTGGTTTCTCCGCTGTTATGTTTTGTGGCAGAAACTGTAAGACTGCTGATCCTTTCCTGCAGCTCTGCTATAACATTATCTCTGAAAAATTCCTGAAGACAATCAGCCTGGCCGGAAAGGGCATTGGAAAGTATCTGCGGCTGTATAGAAACTCTGCCCTGGCTGTAGTTATCAATACTCTCTATAATACCCCCCTCATCTCCGGGTGTAATGATCTTTAGAGGAGCAAAAACAAAGGCAGTATTTATATAATGAAAAAGGAGATCATCCTTCATTCTTTCCAGTTTAGGTATCTCTCCCCAGGGGAATGAAGATCCACCTTCTGAAATACGGACTGCCTGATTTATCAACTTGCTAAATTCAGCAGCCAGAGAATCAGCCATCTTTCTATCCACAGGAAGATCATCTTTAAAAATAAGGTCGGTTACTTTTCTGAATTTCGAAATCAGATCTTCTGAGCCTCCCTTCCTGATTATATTTTTATAAGTTTGTTCAACCGATTTTACAAAGAGGCTTTTCTGTGATTTTCCGAATTCCCTGTAGAGCTTTGTTAGGCCCGATAGTTCCTTCATCTCATGCCATCTGCCTTTTATGCCTATCTGTCTGATTCTGCCAAATAATGGAATGTGGCGGAAAACCGGGTTATTAACAACAAAACCAGGGAGTGAAAACTGCAGCCCGGTGCCAAAATTCCTTATTATTGCTTTTACAGGGAAAATTCCGATAATCCACCATTTGGCATAATCTGAAAGACCGTGAGCAACATTGTCAAAAACAGCCTCTAAGGGGGACCAAAAAACAGTTGGTGCAATGTAAAGGAGGTATCCAATTACAAACCCTTTCGCCAGGGAAAGAAAGAAGTGCAGCTTCAAGCGGTTGAACTTATTTACCTGCATCCGGTGATGTTTCTTTTCGTAGGCTGTAAGCTCTGAAGCCGCAAGAGAAGGGTCTACATTCTCTCCGCATACCAGAACCCTGAACAGCCTGGGCATCTCAGAAGAGTGCTGCCTGAAAAACTCATAGACTGTTTTTAAGGTACCGGTCACCGAATTATCATCAGAAATAATTATCCTTTTATCTGGATTGAAGGGGTCAGGTATTCTGTAGTATTTAAGCAGCCGCAGATTCATCCAGACCTCCTGTTTCTATCAGATGGGTGATAATTCAGACCGATAACCATCAGCTGGGCTTCCATTGTTGCAAGAGTCTGTTTTAGCCTTACTACCAGGTCCTGCTGGAAACTTTCGGATGTAAGTCCCTCAGGAGCAAGTACATCAGGGCCCAGAAGAATACCGGGAATCCGGAACATCTCACCACCAGTCCAGATAGATTCAGTGAGGCTGAAATCCCTCTCAACATGAGGAAAGAAGAGGATAGCCTGTTCATGAATATCCTCAAAAGTGCGCTGCCCGAGTTCTCTGACCCTGTCTCTTATCCTTTTCAGCTTCCTCATTCCCGGATGATTGTAGAGAATCTGTTCCCTGTATGCCGCCTCCGACAGTGGAATCCAATTGTTAAGAAACATTCTTACTTTATCACTGACAGTTAAACACCGCTTTAGTTGATTTAGCTGGTGGAGCTCACTGTCAGTCAGGTAGATATGTGCAATATGCATTATCCCGCCATACCGGAAGAAATAGCTGGGAAATTGGGAGTTTTCATTGGTCTCATGATGGTCACCCATCCAGGTAATCTCACCACAAACCTTCCGGTAGTGTTCATGATTTGAGCGGGTAAGTACACTTATTGATTCCAGGGAATTCTGTCCCTGTGCGCCGTTTCTGTCTCTGAGTCCAAAGGGATTCCTGTCATGACCCCTGCCGATGACGAGGGGACTGTTCACCTGAACTCCATCTCTTGCCGTATACCCCCTGCTCTGGTTATTCATGCCATGGATATCACTGAAAAGGTCAAATGTTATCAAGCCCCGGCTTAACAGTATATCTTTCATCTCCCCAGGCTCTGCAAGCTGAAGTACTGCTTCAAGTGCAGCCCTCCATAGACGGCTTTCCTCACCATGGACTCCGGTTAAAAAGAGGATACTGAACTCCGGAGATTCACAATTTCCGAGCTGCAGTGTCACCTTCCGTTGTGATCCATTTACAGTTTCAAAGGATTCTCTGCCCGTATCCACATTGACCACAGTATCTGCCCGGATTATCCGGTTTCCGGAACTATTGGAAATACGGACTGCTTCTGTCACATACTCAAGAGCTTCGGGATAGGAAAGAGAACCGGTATTCCGAATGCTTTCTTCGGTTAATCTGTCAATATCAATAAGTCCGGATATAATACCTCCGCCCTTGTAATTGATTATCCGATTTGTTCGATTATCTTCAATCCTGCTATATAGATTATTAAGCAAATCGGGTTGTTTTAAACTGTTAACAACACTCATCAAATTCATATATCCCCCAATCCTCCATTCACGATCTCTCCAATTGGCAACACCCCTTCACCTCCGATAAAGTTCAGAGGTATAGTAGTAAAATTATTGGCCTCCCTCTGAAAATCCTTCAGCTGCATAGTCTCTGTGGTCAGGTTATTCAAAAGGGCCCTGTCCATAATCGAAACAGGAAGAGCGCATTCATTTATCTCTTTGACAACTTCCCTGAAAGCACATGGATTTGTTTTATCCCTGATCATCCTGTTGATATGCCCCAGAGCATGATTGCAGCGTATACGTATTGATACGTTGTGATACGCCCAATCTACTCCCTCCAGCATTCTCGTATAATAGTTATTATAATTTCGCAGCTGCTTCCCCTGATAATATGGATCCAGAAATAACCAGACACCTGCAAGAAGGGATGCAACCGGAATACCATTGGTAATAAAAAGCCAGGGGAAAAGAGAGTGCAGCCTGGACCTGAATGGATACCTGACTTTGTACTCTTTATAGAAGGTTGATATACGCTCTCTGTAGTAATAACCCAGCAGGGCCTCATTCTGCCGCCGGGTATCCAGAGCCGCGTTCTGAAGCCTGTTATGTACAGCCGGAAGCCCCGGGTTCCCATCCTCAATTCCATGGTACCCGGTTAGAAGTTCCATCTCCCTGAAAGTACCAACATGAAGGATTATCTCAAGAGGAAGATCCCTGGCTCTTATGATTTCAGACCGGGCAAGAGTTGTAGTGAAATCATATGGCTCCTGAAGTGGAACGCAAACAGGATCTCCGCATTTTGAAGCCATTAGATACAGCTCAAAGATATTACCTTCTGCCGTATTTAATCCCCTGATCTCCTTCTCAGGAAGTGTATCCACCTCTATCTGATATTCAGGACCGAAAATGTTAATTTGCATGAAAAGGTTTCTTACACTGAATATTGACTCCGGTTTAGGGACCTTAAAAGTACGGAGGAAAAAGTATAGTATACGCTGATAAAAGTTCGTTGGAAGAAGGGTAGTTACATAGCTGTGACTGGTTAATTTTTTAATTATCTCCCGGTAACCTCCAGCTGTTATTGCCCAAAAACAGCCTGCTTCTTTAGAATCCTTGAAGAATTTTGCTTTTTCAGCTGCAAAATCTCTTAACAGGGCATATTTCTTGAGAGGTTCCCCTTCCAGCCGGCTGTACTTTTCCAATACTTCCGATAACACCGTCTTGAAAAGAGAATTCCTGCTCCGAATCCAGTATCTTGTTATGACATTAGCTGTGTTCTCTGCGGACCGGAATGCCCTTGCATTCTGCTGATTATTAAAACTCAGCTCCCCTCTTGTCAGGAAAATCCACCAATACCATCGAACGGTGAGAATGCCAAGGATATAGAGAAATGCATTTATCTTCCCGCGTTTTCTAATATCTTTGTAGAAAAGTTCAAGTCTGCCCAATTCAGACCTGAACTGATCCAGATTTAATGTGACCTGATTTACAAGGTGATCAATTTCACCATCGGAAAGAGGAACAGAGGACTCCGGTTCATGGATAATATACCTGAGGACATGACTGCACCCCGGGAAAAACTTCTTAAAGATGTTTTTATTCCCTTCTGCATATGCAAACCATGCACCTCTTTTTGACAGTCCCTCGGAAAACCCGGGTAAAACAACAATATCAATCGATATATCCCTGGTTTTCTCACTATAACTTGCCATAACAGCATCCTCCGTTAAGAAAACCATTATTTCAGGCTATCCCTAAACTTAATCCCTCTGAATCGAGGCTATATTTTATGGACCAAGTTCTGATATATTGGT
>CBDVAD010000076.1:0-11475 GCA_965371875.1 uncultured bacterium | reverse complement strand
CATAGCCGAGCAGGGACGAAGTCCCGACCAGGCAAGCTTGCTTCCGACCAGGCTTTTTTGATAATCAATACTATTTATACTAATATATGATAATCCATTAAAAAATTCAAGAAAATATACGTTATCTGATGATTCAAAACTTGTTTTTTATCATGTTACATATTATACTTTTTTTGAACCATACTTTGGTTCAAATAATAAACCTGTGAGGTTAATATGAAATCAATTACCATTCATGGAATAGATGATATAACATCACAACAATTACAAATTGTTGCAGAGAAGCTGGGTTTAAGTTTGAACAAGACGATTAAAAGAATAATCCAGGAAGCACTTGGGATTAAACCTGCTGAAATATCCTCCAGAAGAAGTGATTTTGAAGAGTTTTGCGGTATTTGGAGTGAAGATGATTTACAGGAGTTTACTGACATAATTAAACCTCTCAGGCAGGTGAATCCTGAGGATTGGAAATGAAAAAAGTCAGCCTTGATACAAATGCATATTCAGCTCTGATAGCTGGCAATGTGACTGTGCTTGATGCTCTTGGTGAAGCCAATGAAGTTTACTTATCTATTTTTGTAATTGGAGAACTTTTTTATGGTTTCACCAACGGATCTAAAGAAAAAAAGAACAGGGAAGTCTTAAATCAGTTCTTAAAGAAACCAACAGTCAAAATCATCCATACAACAATGGAAACAGCAGAGATCTACGGTCGATTAAAAACCAATCTAAAGGGGAAAGGCAGTCCTGTCCCAATTAATAATTTATGGATTGCATCTCATGCAATAGAAACAGGTTCTTTTCTCCTGACATTTGATTCTCATTTTCAAACTATTCCTGAAGTTCTGTTATACTAGAAAAGGAGCCATACTCTTGAAAACAATTCTTATAGGTGCCATTGCAGCACTGATAACCGGTTTAGCTATCGGAATGCAGGCAACACTATCAAGCCGTGCCGGAAGTATTATTGGCAGTGTTAGAACAGGTTTACTTACAAACCTAATTGGCGGAAGCATTGCAGGAATTATCATTCTTATATTGATAATAATCAGTGGTACAGGGAATTGGAAAATACCAATAACTCCCCTTCTTATGATGTCTTCAGCCGGCTTTCTTGGTATTCTAATTGTAACCGGGGTGTCATTCTCTCTTCAAAGAGTGGGAGTTACAGCGGGTCTTGCAATGATAATTCTTGGACAAATGCTGCTGTCAATTATAATTGATACAAAAGGGATAGGAGGAGCGGAACCGATATCTCTCTCATTTCAAAGAATAGCAGGTCTTCTTCTTCTGGGTGTATCAGTTTATCTTCTACTGCCTAAAAAATAAAATGCTTTTAATATCGCCTCCTGCATCAAGAATTTGCGAAGCATACCCTTCTTTGGCCAGACTTGGAGGAGCACTTAAGTCTCATGATATTCCCTACCGGGTTCTGGATGGTAATCTGGAAGGTCTGATGCACCTGATAAATTCAGAAGTCTCTGATGATGATACATGGACAAAGAGGGCGGTTAAAGGAAAAGAACATTCACTATCTATTTTAACATCACCTAAAGGTTATTCCAATTTTGACACATATAAATCACACATAAAAAGACTTAACAGGCTGCTCGAGAAGAGTAATCTGAACAAGGGACATGATATTACTCTGGCAAATTTTTCTACCCCCCTGTGGTCCCCCCTTAAGAGTCTGGATTTAAAACTCTCAGCGGATCATTTTGAAGACAATCCTTTCTACTCCTGGTTCAGCAGCAGGATTCCGGGAATAATAGAAGAAACTGAGTCTGAAAGTAATAAAATTAAATACATAGGATTATCTGTTACTTTTCTCAGCCAGGCTCTTACAGCATTTTCCATAGCTGGATTCGTAAGAAAAATAAGACCTGACATAAAGATAATCTGGGGAGGTGGTTTAATTACCTCATGGGATGGAGCGACTGGAAGTAATAATCTTTTTCCAGATGAAGATATTGTGGTGACCGGCCCCGGAGAAAGACCCTTACTGGAAATATTTGGAATTAAATCTGACAATAATTTCCATATTCCAGATTATGAGTTTGCTGTACAAAATAAGTATCTGTCACCTGGTTTCATCCTCTCCTACAACACATCTGTCGGATGCCCATGGAAAAAATGTACATTCTGTCCGGAAAAGTATGAAGATAATCCCTATATTCAGGAACACCATGCAAAAGTAACCAGAGAGCTTAAAACACTTGTCAGACAATACAAGCCGGTACTTGTACACCTTACTGATAGTGAAATCAGCCCTGCAATGTTAAAGGCAATTGCAGTTGATCCACCGGGAGCGGACTGGTACGGTTTTTGTCGATTCACAAAACTGCTTACAGACAGACAGTTCTGCAAGAACCTTGCGTTATCAGGTTGTAGAATGCTGAGCCTGGGCCTTGAATCGGGAGACGAAAGCGTACTTAAGGCGATGAAAAAGGGTATTAATCTAAAGGATGTCCCGATAATCCTTGAAAATCTTAAAGGGACAGGTATTGGTACTTATGTATATGTATTATTTGGTACCCCTGAAGAGGATAGAGACGCAGCTTTACGCACAAGAGATTTTGTAGCAAAGAATGCTCATTTAATAGATTTTATTAATGCTGCAATTTTCAACCTTCCTGTTAACAGTGAAGAAGCACAATATCTCACCACATATAATTTCTATGAAGGAGATCTTTCACTGTATTCAGAATTCGAACACCCAAAAGGTTGGGGACGAAAAGAGATCAGGCGGTTTTTAAAGAAGGATTTCTCATCTGTTCCGGAAATTAGAGAAATCCTCAATAGAGTTCCACCTGTGTTCGATTCCAGTCATGCACCGTTTTTTGTATAAAACAAGTAGGGACAGGTCGCGACCTGCCCCTACTTGATTTTTACGGCAGTATCCCCGGTAATCGTAGAAACAGCATAAGATAGAACGGGAAAATAATCATATACAATCCATAAGTAACCAGCAGTGTATTAGCAGCGTAATCCTCATTAATCCCTTTACTATATGCCATTACTGCCAAATTTGACGCCGGAGGAATATGGGTTTCAAGAAATAAAACCCATAACTACTCCGGTATCAGATTAAGATTCTTTAAAACCAACAAATAACTACCATAAAATAATGCACAGACATAATTTAAATGGTCATCCGCCGTGCAAGAGCCTGACCAGACCAAGTGACACAATAGGGAAATTGGTAATAATTAGAATATCAATTATTTCCACAAATAGAAAAATCATAATACTTCCTGCAAGCTTTTCCATCTTCACACCATATTGTTTCACAATTCCTCCGGCTACAAAAAGATTAACTGCCATCGGTGGTGTTATCATTCCAACTGAGGTATTCACAACCATAATGACACCCAAAAGAAGGGGATCAATACCCATAACCTTCATAATTGGAAGTAAGATTGGAGTTACCAGAAGAATAATGGCCTGTGTTTCAAGAAAAATACCAAGAAAAAGAAGCAGAATATTTACAAGGGTGAGTACAACAAAAACATTGCTGGAGAGGGAAAGCAAACCGGTGGTCATCGCCTCAGAGACGCGGCCAATCGTGATAATCCAGGAAAAAGACTGGGATGTTGACAGTACAAAAAAAACAACCGCACTGGTGATCCCCGCCTTAACAATGACTTCTTTGAGATCAGCCATCGATAATTCCTTGTAAATAAAAATACTGACAATTAAACTATATACAACAGCGACAGCTCCGGCTTCCGTAGGGGTGAATATTCCCCCATAGATCCCACCAAGAATGATAAAGGGCATTAAGAGAGCAAGTAATGATTTCTTAAAAGCTGTTAGAAACTCCCTGAAACTGACTGGTTCCTCTTTGGGAATATTCAAATGTCTGGATTTAAAAATAACAACAGCAGCAAGACTAACGGCCATAAGCAATCCCGGCCCGATCCCTGCGATAAAAAGATCTCCAATTGAAACGCCGGCAACAACTCCATAGGTTATCATAGGAATAGAGGGAGGAATAACAACTCCAAGTGTCCCCCCTGCCGCACCTATCGCTCCTGCAAAGGGCGCCGGATATTTTTTCGCAACCATTGCAGGAATCATGATCCCGCCTATGGCAGCCACAGTCGCCGGATTGGAACCACTGATAGCACCGAAAAAGGCTGAAGCAAGAATAGTGATCAGACCCAAACCCCCTCGGAGACTTCCAATAACTGTGGATGAGAGATCAATCAAACGCCTTGAGATTCCGCCTTTCCCCATCAAGCCTCCTGCCAGCATGAAGAAAGGGATAGCCATAAATGGAAATGAATCGATTGAGGTGAACATCCTCTGAGCGATAACTACAGTATTTATAGGAAGGGTACTGACAAAAATGCCCAAAAACGCGGCGATGCCAATGCTAATAGCAATTGGAATGTTTAATAAAATAAGCCCTATAAGGGATCCAAACATTATAAGCCCCATTAGAGTACCTCCTTATTATTTCGATAATCATTAACAACCTCAATAAATCCTTGAATGGCACGTATACTCACAAGCAGCATTCCAAAGGGAACAGCTGCATAAACAATCCAGATAGGAATAAAAAGAGCCGGAGAAGTCTGCCCCATTTCTGAAAGGGCAAAGATGATCTTTGTTATCATTATAATAATCATCGATGTGAAGAGAAGGATCGTCGATATTCGAAAGATATCAAAACCGAAACGTACTTCTTTCGACTTTATTTTATCAACAAGAAAACTAACACTGACATGTGCACCATGCTTCATTGCCAGCCCAGCCCCTGTATAGGCCAAAAAAATCATTATATATCTTGCCAGCTCCTCACCCCAGAACATTGGGAAAAGATTGAAATAACGAGCTACAGTAGCTACAAAGACGTCTATCACCATTAGAGGAAAAAGAATTAATAATATGTATTCCTCAATATTATTCAGATATTTACTCATACTGGAACCTCATTAAGGCAGGACCGGCAGCAATGCCGGCCCATGCCAAGTTTTTCAAGAAAAAATCATTAATTCTGGGCATTAACCAGACTGTCGATCTGATCCTGACCAATCTGTGGAGCAAATCTATCATAAACTGCTGTCACCGACTGGGCCCATTCATTTTTATCAACTTCGAGAACTGTCATCCCTTTTGATTCCAGTTCTGCACGAAGACTTTTTTCTGAAGCTATACTGAAGTCTCTCTCCCATTGCCTGGCTTCCTTCTCTGCTTCCATAAATATTTTTCGCTCGCCCGCGGTAAGTGTGTTATCCCAATAATTTTTATTTATCAGTAGAATTGCAGGAGCATAGAAGTGACCTGTAAGTGTTAGATATTTTTGCACCTCATAAAACTTCGATGTTTGAATAATGATAAGAGGATTCTCCTGCCCATCAACAGTTTTCTGCTGCAGCGCTGTAAACAATTCTCCAAAGGGCATAGGAACAGCTCTTGCACCCATTGTTTCGAAAGTTGCCACATGAATAGGATTCTCCATTAACCTAATCTTCAAACCGGAAAGGTCTGCAGGGGTTTTTACAGGCTTAGCTGAATTAGTCAGGTTCCTGAATCCATTTTCCCAGATTCCCAAACCCTGAATACCGGCTGAGCCAAGAGAGTTTAGAATTTTCATCCCCTCAGGACCATCCATCCATTCGTAAGCTTTTTGACGATCACGAACAATAAATGGAAGATTAAAAACAAGAAAGCCATCTGTGAAGTTGGCCAGCGGAGCTGAAGATGACAGAGTCATCTCAATTGTTCCAAGTGACACACCTTCCACCACATCCCGCTCTGAACCGAGTTGGGCAGAATGAAAAACATTCAGCTGCAGCTTACCCCCGGATTTCTCTCTTAGCAGTTCATCCAGCTTCAATAATCCCTGATGATAATGACTTTCCGGTGCCAGAGTATGCGAAACACGCATTACCTTTACACCACCCTGATCTGCGGTCGCTGACTCTTGTCCGCCTTTGCCAAAAACCGGCATTATCATTAGAATCAGCAAACCTGCTACTAAAAACATTGTTCTCTTCATAGAACACCTCCATAGTTTTATCATCTTCCTCTTAAACTTTAAAATTAAAAGAAAAATGTAATTACAAAATCTTATCTATCCCGTATAATAACCGCATATTTGGCAGCAAGACGGATCGATTCCATCATGCTGATCTCCTGTGCAATTCCCTTTCCGGCAATATCAAAAGCAGTCCCATGATCAACCGATGTTCTCAGGAAGGGAAGCCCCAGAGTTAACGATATAGTCCTGTTAAAATCGAGCGTCTTTGTGGCGATATGACCCTGATCATGATAGAGGGAGAGAACAGCCTTATATTTGCCATTAAGGGCCTGATGAAAAACAGAATCAGCTCCGATTGGTCCTTTAACCCGGTATCCTTCTTTCAAAGCTTCTTCAATTGCCGGCTCGATTGCCCTGCCTTCTTCATCCCCGAAAAGTCCATGTTCACCACAGTGGGGATTAAAACCGGCAATGGCGAGATCTCCCTCAAGCCCCAGCTGTTTCATCGCTGCTGAACATCGGCGAATATAATCCAGAACTCGTTCTTTTGTTACAAGATCACTGGCCTCTTTTAAAGGGACATGCCTGCTTAGGAAGAAAACCCTGAGGTCTCTTACCTCAAACATAGTAAGAGGATCATCCACGCCGGATAAACTGCCAAGGACCTCTGTGTGACCGATAAAGTCAACACCACCGGCACGGAATGATTCCTTATTAATCGGTCCGGTGGACATTGACAGGACCTCTCCGGAAAGAGCGAGTTCGACGGCCTTTTTAATATAAGCAAAGGCGGCTTTTCCGCATTCTCCATTTACCTCACCTTTTACAATCTTCCTGTTGCCAATTACAGGAATGTCGATAACATCAATGGTCCCACTGGAATAGAGACCATCAGAGGGGGAAGAAATTGATCTAACTTCGGCATTTGTCCCGCATATCTGCTGTGCCTGTTCCAGTACTCCTGACTCACCTATAATAAGGGGCTTACAGTAACTGTAAATCTCTGGATTATTGAGAGTTTTTACAATAATCTCGGGACCGATCCCGGCTGGATCTCCCATTGTAATGGCAACTATTGGCTTTGACATATCTAGATACTCCTTTGACAGATAACACCTTTAAATCTGTCTCATTAAAAATTCAATACATATTTTCATTGCATTTTTATCACCAACCATACCGCCTTTGGTGATAATCTTTATACCAGAAGCAATTCCCCCTTCCAAAGTTCCATATGCGGCCAGAGGGATCACCTCCTGTTCAAGTGAAAGAACAGAGGCCTTAAGGCTGTCGGCTACAGCCCGTGTAGTATCTCCCCCGCTGCAAAAAAGAGAGTGAAAATCAGGGATTTCCGCAATAAGCCTGCCGGCAATTTCTCCCAGCCCGGTATTGATCATTTGAGAAAGATCCTCGCATGAACTATTACTCTTATGGGATAGAGCGTTCAAATCAATATATTTACCAGAATTCGGATTATTCGTTGTTATACAGAAAATAGATCCTGATGCGAGGCTCTCCTTCACACAGGAAACTATCCGGTTCACTTCCAGCTCTCTCTTGGAATCCCCAAGCAGGAGCTGGTCCTTTTTAACCGAAATCACGATAACAGGATAAACATGAGTCAACTCTTCGAGCTGTTTCGTTGTGGTATCCGTTACACTTCCAATAATCATCAGAATTTTACCATAGCTCTCCTTCTTTCCGGAAAGAAATATTTCTCCAGCCATAGCCGCCGTAAAAGGGCCTGGATCAACCGTTATAAAAGGAACGTCGCTTTCAAGAACTGCCTTTGCAATTACCTGCAAATCTCCATTAGTTAGAGCATTGAAAATAAGAATGCGAATTCCTTCTCTGTACCAGCCTTTTATATTTTCACGGATGGTTTCAACTTGATGCCGCAATTCCCCAATGGGTACTGTTTTTATCTGCCGGCTTGATTGTTTTTTTACAATATCCTCAATAATGGAAGTTCCGATAGGCATTTTAGAGTCCAGAGCTGCATCGCTCCTCTCAAGAAGATCTCCATTGACCAGAAGATAACCACCTACAGCGACACGCCCAGCCGCCGGATACGAGGGAACCATCACAGCCAAACGATCGTCAGCCTTCAGCGCATCGAGCATTGCATCAATCTCTGCCCCTATATTCCCCCGAAGGGTACTGTCTATCCTCTTGTTATAGAGACACACGGCAGGATCGGCAAAAAAGGTGACGGCGTCGAAAACCCGACTATAAGCCTCAGATTTCGGCAGCCCCCGGCTGTCTGTCGAGAATGCAATTACGCGTGAGCTGACATCAGCCTTCCTGGAATAATAAGATCTATCCAGAACTGTTGAAGTAGGAATCCCCAGTTTCTTTAAAAGAATACCAGAGGCATTAGCACCAGTTAAGTCATCTGTTATTAAAAGTCCTTCAACCATCTGATCTTCTATCCTTATACAACAAGTAAAGATGTATCTGCTTCGGCGCAGAAGCTGTTAAAATCGTTTGAGGGGATGCTGTCCGTGATAATAAAATCAAAATCGCTCACAGAACAGACTCTACTGAGTGAGTTCTTCCCGAACTTACTGGAATCTGTCAACAACACACTCTGATTTGCTGCTTTTATCATAGCTTTCTTACTAGCAGCTTTTTCGAAAGTCGGAGCAAAAATCTCCCATGAAGGATTAATAGAGTTTGTTCCAACAAATACCCAGTCAACGTGAATATCTGAGATAAATTTAACAACAGCTGAACCTACAATAGTCCCGGTACTCTTCTGAATCTCGCCCGGTACTATGACTGTTTTAGCAATGTAAGGGTAGAGAGTATTAGCAATGTTCACATCGTTAGTAATAGCTGTGATATTGGGTTTTTCTTTTAACAAAAGAGCAAGCTGATAGGTCGTTGTTCCGGAATCAAAAAAGATGACGTCACAATCATCCACCATACTAAACGCTTCTTTTGCTATCCGCAACTTCTCTTCGCTATGTGTAAGCTCTTTCTCTGAATAAGGAATTTCCATCTCAAGATGTTTGAGAAGAATAGCTCCACCATGGGTACGCTTGAGTATGTGCTGCTCTTCCAGTTTGTCCAGATCTCTGCGAATGGTCATTGCACTTACAGCCAGCTCTGCTGACAGCACATCAATTGTCACAAACCTCATGGCTCTCAGTTTATTGATAATCTGATTTTCTCGTTCTATTGGTAACATACGCTCTTTTTCTACCATATTATTGATTATTTTGTTAATTTCTGTTCGTATTCTACCATCACATTTTGCAACTGTCAACAAAATTTTTTATTTTTTAATAACTCGTATTCAGAAGGAAAAATGCGACTAACTCAGGAAGAGCCATAATGATAACAGCATAGGATTGGCTGATAATTTGGACATTCTAAATTCCAATTCTTTAGATCTCACTTTAATTCATACTTTGTCCGACTAAATTAAAGTCGATATTAAATTTAAAAGCTGGGAGGAGTTTAAATGAACCTTACTGTTTAAAATAATGGAGAGTAATTTTGATTGGTCTATTCTAAATTCCTACGGCAATATCCCCGGCAGTCTTAGAAAAAGCATAAGATAGAATGGAAAAATAATCATATACAATCCATAAGTAACAAGCAGAGTGTTTGCTGCATAGTCTTCGTTTATCCCTTTACTATGTGCCATTACAGCTAAATTAGATGCTGGAGGAATATGAGTCTCCAGAAATAAAACCCACAACTGTCCTGGTGTCAGATTAAGATTCTTTAAAAACAGAAAGTAGCTGCCGTAAAATAATGCAGGCATAATAAGAAACCTCACAGCTGAGGTTACACTGGCCATCAACATTAACTTAGCCGGTTTTTCTCTGGAAGTATGAAGATTTCCTATCATAGCTCCCAGGCTTATAAGGATAAGCGGCAGAGTCATAGCGCTTATCATTTCGAGAGCAGACAGAATGTGAAAAACAGGCAATTCCTTGTTTCCTGCTATAGTCCCAAACCCGGTCAATAGTGCAAGAAAACCAAAGAGCACCCCAATAAATGGAGGGGTAAATATTTCTCTAATTCCCGGACGGCGCCCCTTTCCTGTCATCAGAAAATTACCGGCACTCCAAAGCAGGGGCGAGTTTACAAGAAGATAGACACCTACATAAAGAGTAGGTTCACTTGTACCAAACAGTTCGGATATCAGGGGTAATGTTACAGGGAAAATCTCTATTACACTCAAGGGAAAGTACCCGGAATTTCCGAAGGTGGAAAATGCGATACCAGCCCTCTTTTCGTCGGACTTAAGGGGGAGAAAAGAAAAGATAAGGATAGATACTATTGCCCCGGTTCCCATTATTATAACTGCCGCCAGAAGGAACATAGGGCTTCGGGTTATTGCATCGGGATCGGAGGATGATATTTTTATAAACAGATACAGAGGCAAAGCAATTTTGACAACAAATATACTTAAAGAGGAAAAAAACTTATCGTCCCATCCTCCAAATCTCTTCAAAAAGAATCCAATAGCAATAAGCGCAAACAACTGCAGAACGGTGTAGAAAATCGGCAAAAAGTACATAAAACCCCAGGGTATGATAACATCGTAAAGACACACAGCCGTACGTCTCTACCTTATACTACAGACAATCCGCGTCCGGTACAAGCTACCCTAATCGGACCACCCCTGTTCCAAACCAACAGTAACATGGGCAAAGGCGGAGCCGTGCCCATGGGATCTGAAAGGCACACTTTGTGTTGGTTCCTCTTCAACGATGGGTACGCATTGTTTGAGGTGTCTGACGTTGTAAAGTGGATACATTCGCTTTGCCCATCATACGGTGTGGCTGTGTAACAGAGCAGGCACTGGAACGTCTGCCTTTGCTTTGGGTCAGCAGCTATCTGTTACTGCACACAGACAGGATATGCTACAAGCTACCCTGATCCACCAGGGGGTGGTGGAATAACTCCCCTAAGTCCAGGGTGGAGGGACGGAACCCGGAAAGGACTTAGGAAAAGGAGTTATGGAGCCAGGGGGCTTTCCCCCTCCTATAATCTCCAGGCAAAAACATAATAACTGCTAAAAAAAATAAAACAGCAGTCAGGCATTTGCAATTAATCGATAAAACAATTACTTTTTAAGAATAATTCTAAAATAAAGGATAAAAACATGGGAGTATTGGACAAAATTAAGCCAGGTGTTGTTTATGGAGAAGATTTAAGAACACTGTTCGAGATCTGTAAGAAAGAGGGCTTTGCACTGCCCGCAGTAAATGTTGTTGGAAGTGATTCTGTTAACGCAGTTCTTGAAGCTGCTGCAAAAGTTAAATCACCGGTTATGATTCAGTTTTCAAACGGTGGCGGTCAGTTCTACGCAGGAAAGGGACTCGTCGCTGAAGGTCAGGAAAAAGCAATTCTGGGGACTATCTCAGGTGCTCAGCATGTACATCTTATGGCTGAAAAATATGGTATCCCTGTAGTTCTTCATACAGATCATTGCGCTAAAAAACTACTGCCCTGGATTGACGGCC